>JAUUZS010000499.1 GCA_030589835.1 Cyclobacteriaceae bacterium | reverse complement strand
TTGTAAGGGGAATTAATTTCATGGATATTTGATGCTTTTTACATCATATGGCCATGGCAAGCCACACGAAAGTGGATCAAAAAGCATTCAAAATCCATGAATTACTATTGCCACGTGGAAAGTTCAAGAACGTTTCCATCTGTAAAAAATCTTCAACTTTCCATCGTCTGCAAGACATGGAAATGTTAAGATTGCGCCAGGGATGGAACGGCCTGTTTGAGCCCGAAATGGCCTCGTGCGATGGCAGGCGAGTAGTGACAGCCCGTCTGTGCGCCCAAAATCAAATTAAATTTCCTATTCCGAAGGTGATGATAAATAACAGGGTGGAAATGGCCATTTGTTTCAGGAAGGGGTCGAGCAACTTTGGGTCATGGATGGAGGCAACTTTTAGTCCGTTGAAAATCAATAGTGGCGTGGTGGTTAAAAACAAAAGCTGGATGGGTGAGTGATAGTTGAGGAGCACAAAAATGAGGGTAGAAAGAATGGCTGTCACGATCAGACCCCAATGATAAATGACAGCATTTTTTCTGCCTATTCTGACTGGTATCGACATCTTTCCGGCTTTTTCGTCTGATATGATATCCCGGATATTATTCACATTGAGCACCGCAGTAGAAAGCAATCCACAACTAAATGCCGGCAGCAAAGCCTGAGTGCTGAAACTCCCAGTATGACAAAAGTAGGTTCCAATCACGCCTACAAAACCAAAGAAAAGGATGACGAACAAATCGCCAAATCCGGCATATCCATACGGATTTTTGCCCATCGTGTAGTTCATCGCTGCCCCGATGGCCAGCATTCCAATGATGAGCAGAATGATAAATTCTTTGCTAATTCCGGAAATTGAAATATACAGCAATGACAATCCACTAATCAGAGATAAAGTGATGAATAGATAAATGGCCAGTTTCATGGTTTTTGGAGATATTTTGCCGGATTGAACTGCCCTGGCGGGTCCTTCGCGATCGGCATGATCGGCTCCATGCTGCGAATCTCCATAATCATTGGCGAGGTTAGACAGTACCTGTAGAAAAATAGTCGTCAATGCGCTGAGCAATAAAACAGGCCATCTGAATTTCCCATCAAAAGCTGCCAAAAAGCTGCCGAGGCCAATGCTGGCCAGAGCCAGAGGCAGGGTTCTTAATCGTATGGCATGCAACCAATCTTTAGCCTGGCTCATAGTTTATAAGTTTCAAACTCGGTTAAAATCAGTAGTTATTTACATCCTATCAGGCACATTGACCCCCAATAATCGCATGGAGCTATTAATGATTTTGGCCACTTGCAACGAAAAGGCAATTTTAAACTTCATAAAATTTTCATCGCTTTCTTTCAGAATTGGTTCTTCTGTATAAAATCGGTTATACTCTTTTGCCAGATCATAGGCAAATTGAGCAATAATAGCCGGCGAATAATTTTCTGCAGCTTCCTCTATCAGCCGATGATAACTATTGATCAGGAAAATAATGGGGCGAACCGATTCGGGAGAATTGCTCAACTTTTCTATATCGAAGCTATTGTAATCGATCTTCATCTCCTCTGCTTTTCTGATAATCGCTGAGACCCTCGCATGTGTATATTGAATAAAAGGCCCTGTATTTCCATGAAATTGAATAGAATCTTCAGGATTGAATAGCATCCGTTTTTTAGGATCTACTTTTAGCAAAAAGTATTTCAGGGCACCCAGTGCCAGGGTTGCATACAATTCATTGGCCTGTTCTTCATTGAATCCATCAATCTTGCCCAATTCGAGTGTATGCCGTCTTGCTGTTTCGACCATTTCATCCATCAGGTCGTCTGCATCGACAACTGTTCCTTCGCGCGATTTCATTTTCCCGCCTGGCAAATCTACCATGCCGTATGAAAGGTGAAAAAGACCTTCGGCATATGGCCGGCCAAGTTTTTTCAAGATCTTAAACAATACATCAAAATGATAATCCTGCTCGTTTCCAACTACATAAACAGATTTGTCGTAGGTATAATCGGAATATTTCAGGTCTGCCGTGCCGAGGTCTTGTGTCATATACACCGAGGTGCCATCGGCTCGTAACAGCAATTTTTCGTCCAGACCTTCATCTGTCAAATCGATCCAAACCGACCCATCTTCTTTTTCATGGAATAATCCTGTTTTAAGCCCTTCTGCTACAATGGCTTTTCCGAGCAAATACGTTTCTGATTCGTGGTAAGTTTTATCGAAACTGACGCCCATCCTGTTGTAGGTGATGTCAAAGCCTTCATAAACCCATGAGTTCATTTGTCTCCACAAGCTCACTACTTCATCGACTCCCTTTTCCCAATTGAGGAGCATCTTTTGAGCAGCTTTGAGCAAAGGAGCCTCTTTTTCGGCTTCCTCTTTTGTACTGCCTTTTTCTATAAGTTCATTAATTTCGATCTTATACGCTTTGTCAAATTTCACATAGTATTTCCCAATCAAATGATCTCCTTTCATTCCGGATGATTCGGGGGTCTCGCCATTACCAAATTTCTGGTAGGCCATCATGGATTTACAAATGTGAATGCCCCGGTCATTTACCAGGTTTACCATTTCCACATCGTATCCGGCAGCCCTCTGGATCTGCGATACAGAATAGCCCAAAAAATTATTTCTAAGATGCCCCAGATGCAGAGGTTTGTTGGTGTTGGGAGATGAATATTCCGTAACTACTTTTTTGCCTTTTGCTGGTAGCTGGCCAAAGTTTTTGTCGAAATATGTATTTTTAAATATGTTGAGCCATGTGCCAATGCCAATTTTCAGGTTCAGAAATCCCTTCACAACATTGAAATCTTCCACAATTTCAGATGATTCTTTTATTGCTTCACCCAACAATCTGGCAGTTTCTACAGGATTTTTCCTGGCATGTCTTGCCACCGGAAATGTGACAAATGTATAATCTCCTTCAAATTCTTTTCTGGTAGGAAGAAGGGCCAATTCTTTTTCCTGAAGGGTATAATCAAATAATATTTGAAAGGTCGATTTAAGTTCTTCTTTTAGTGTTTGTTCTAAGCTCATGCTATTCACAGATTCTATTCTCCTTGATTTTGTTTTTTGGGTTGCAAAGATTATAAAATTATAGCAATATTGCATCGCTATTTTTAAAAGTTGCACAAATGAAGCGTTACGAAGACTTAATTCGTCATACTTTTGATTTTCCTCAGGAGGAATTTAAAGTGGACAATAATGAGTTGTCTTTCCATGATATTCCATTGATGGAAATTATTGAGAAATATGGAACTCCTTTAAAACTGACCTACCTTCCAAAAATTAGCCAAAACATAAAAAAGGCGAAAGGTTTGTTTAGAAGTGCCATGAGCAAGCACAACTATCAGGGCGATTATATGTATTGCTATTGTACCAAATCGTCGCATTTCAGTTTTGTGATGGATGAGGTACTGAGCAACAATGTTCAGCTCGAAACATCATCTGCCTACGATCTCGAAATAGTGCGCAAACTCCATGAGAAAGGGCGTATTGACAAAAATACATATATTGTTTGCAATGGATTTAAACGGCCTTTATACAAAAAATATATATCGGAGATCATCAATGATGGTTTCAAAAACTGCATCCCTGTTCTGGACAATCTGAAAGAGGTTGACTATTATATTGAACACCTGAAAAAGCCTGCTCAACTTGGCATTCGGGTGGCGGCTGACGAAGAACCAAATTTTGAGTTTTACACCTCACGCCTTGGGGTAAGATATAATGATG
>JAUUZS010000373.1 GCA_030589835.1 Cyclobacteriaceae bacterium | reverse complement strand
TAGCATTATGAAGAATATCACTATAATTGATTTATATGTCTTAGTATTCTCCAATTGTCTTGTTGGAATTTTATTTTTAAAAGGAATCCTAACGTCTAATTTTCACCCCATCCAACCCTCACGGTCTAAACTTCTGTACTGGATAGCTTCTGCAAGGTATTCAATCTTGATATCTTCCGTGCCAGCCAGGTCGGCGATAGTTCTGGATACTTTTAGTATCCGGTCGTAGGCACGGGCAGAAAGTCCCAGCTTTTCCATGGCGGTCTTCAACAAGGTTTTTCCGGCTTCGTTGATGACACAAATCTTTTTCACCATCTGTGCCGGCATCATGGCGTTGGAATGTACATCACTCATCTCATTAAACCTCACTGATTGCATCTCACGAGCTTTGATGACCCGTTCCCGGATCACGATGCTTTTTTCAGCTTTGCGATCAGCGGTCATTTGATCAAATGAAACCGGAGTGACTTCAATATGCAAATCGATCCGATCCAATAAGGGTCCACTGATCTTCCTGAGATAGCGCTTTACATCCTGCGGAGAATCGGGGTGGTCTCCTTCTTCGGTATAAAACTCCCCTGAAGGACTGGGATTCATGCTGGCTACCAACATGAAACTGGCCGGAAATTGAACGGATGCCTTCGCCCTGGCAATGTTGACCAGCCTGTCTTCCAAGGGTTGTCTCAGTACTTCCAAAACCCCACGTTTAAATTCGGGCAATTCATCCAGGAACAAAACGCCATTGTGCGCCAGGGAAATTTCCCCGGGTTGGGGAACGCCTCCTCCACCGACCAGGGCGACGTCTGAAATGGTATGGTGTGGCGATCGATATGGTCTTTTCGAGATCAGCTGGGCATCAGACCCAAGCTTGCCGGCAACAGAATGGATTTTTGTGGTTTCCAGTGCTTCTTGTAAGCTAAGCGGCGGTAAGATAGTTGGAAGTCTTTTGGCGAGCATGGTTTTTCCTGAGCCGGGAGGGCCGATCATAATGATATTATGACCGCCGGCAGCGCCTATTTCAAGGGCTCTTTTTATATTTTCCTGTCCCTGAACATCCGAAAAATCCATATCAAATTCATTCTGCTCATGATAAAAAATATCCCTAGTATCTATTGTGGTTGGCTCAATGTCAGCTTTACCTTCAAGAAATTTGATTGCATCATCAAAAGTCTCTACACCGATAATATCCAGATTATTTACGATAGCGGCCTCGGTGGCATTTTCCTTTGGCAGAATAAATCCTTTGAAACCCTGTTTTCTGGCTTCAATCGCAATGGGAAGCGCCCCTTTTATTGGCCTCACCATTCCATCGAGTGCAAGCTCGCCCATAATCACATATCGCTCCAGGTCTTCAGCCACAATTTGCCTTGATGCCTTGAGTATGCAAAGGCCGATTGGGAGATCGTATGCAGAACCCTCTTTCCGAATGTCTGCAGGAGCCAGGTTTACGACTACCTTAATCCGCGGCATATTGAATCCAAAATGCTTGATCGATGATTCTACGCGTTGCTCGCTTTCTTTTACAGCATTATCGGGTAGGCCAACCAAAAAAAATTTTCTGCCTTGCAGTACATTTACTTCTACCGTTATGGTTGTAGCATCAATGCCATAAACAGCACTTCCAAAAGTTTTGGAAAGCATTATATTCTTATTTTAGGTTTGATTAATAGCATTAATTTATATTCGCTTTGTACTCAATGCAAAATCCTGTCGCTCCAAACACGGTTAAATCTGTGTGCCTACACTATTCAATGAAAATTGACCGATCCTCCTCGTATTGCTTCCTGATCACGTAGATTTCCCAACTACTTGCTTTGCTTTTGCTTAGCTTCATTCACCTGTCTTCTGAGATCATTAACACGTATAATTAAATCAGTACTTTCATTTTCAGCATATTTCGCCTTCCTTTTCAAAAACCAAATATGTGAGTTTTCAGTAATCAATAATAAGACAATAAATAAATTTCCGTAGATCAGGAAATCCTGGAAAAAGGAGAAGAAGCTCAACAAGCCAAACTGACTGATCATGGTATCCACATTTAAACCCATATAGAGTGTTATGCCCATATAGCCTAAAAATATGATATAAAGTACAATTCTTACTTTTTTCATTTCAGTTAGTCTGACCAAAATCAAGGTTCGATTTGAAGATATGAAAATATTTGTGAATTTTTTTATTTTCTAAGCTGCATAATGCAGGGAATAATTATTGATACTTGTAATGAGGTAGGAATCACGGCATTGACATTAAATAGAAAATTGCTTCTGAAAATTTATTTTTTCCTGCAATTTGGACGAATGCTCTGACAGTCAATGCCATGCCTCGCCGGCAGGCGGGCCTTATCGCTAAATGGAGAATTTTCATGAATTATTAAGGTTAGATCAGTCATGGTTGACAAACAAATCATCTTTCTGGATTAATCCGTGGGAAATGGTATATTTACCGCTTTTTAAATAACGAGAATTATGCAGCAACAGCAAACATTGTGGGGTCACCCAAAGGGATTGTATATTTTGTTTTTTACAGAACTATGGGAGCGGTTTTCGTTCTATGGAATGCGAGCAATATTCGTCCTTTATCTGACCGTAAAGACAGATGAACTCAACCCAGGACTAGGGTGGGACAATGTGTCTGCGCTGAAATTATACGGTTGGTATACTTTTTTAGTATATGCAATGGCAGTTCCAGGTGGTTTATTGGCAGACCGAATACTAGGTCAAAAGAAAACCGTGATGCTAGGGGGGATTTTGCTTTGTTTCGGACATATTATATTAGCTTTTGATTCCATGGAGACTTTTTATACGGGTCTTGCACTAATTGTACTTGGTGTTGGGGCACTAAAGCCAAATATTTCTACGATGGTAGGCGGCTTGTACAAACAAGGTGATGGCCGGAGAGATACCGCATTTACCATCTTTTATGTCGGTATAAATATTGGTGCATTCACAGCTCCTATTTTAGTTGGACTTGTTGGAGAAGTCTACAACTGGCATTATGGTTTTGGACTTGCTGGCATCGGCATGGCTATTGGACAGATCGTATATGTATATGGTCAAAAATATTTGAAGGGTATTGGCGACCTTATTCCACGTCAAAAAGTGAGTCAAAACCACAAAAAAATTACACTTACAGCAATCGAAAAAGATAGATTGATTGTGCTATTACTCTCTTTCATTATTGTAATTGTGTTTTGGGCCGCCTACGAACAAGCCGGAGGCCTCATGAATTTATATGCAAAACAAAAAATAGATCGATTAATGTTGGGGTTTGAAGTTCCGGCAAGTTTTCTCCAGGCACTTCATGCATTTTATGTGATATTATTAGGTGTACCTATGGCTTGGTTGTGGGTAAAGTGGAGTAAAAAAGGCTGGGAATCGTCTTCACTTTTCAAAATGGGGGTTGGGACCATTATCATGGGGTTTGGATTTCTATTTCTAGCGGGAGCGGCCTTGGAAACACTGGAATCCCTGACGGGTAAAGCTTCGATTTACTGGATGTTCGGGGCTTACTTTTTGCATGTAGTAGGTGAGCTGAGTTTATCACCTGTAGCCTTATCTTTTATTACCAAAATGTCACCTGCCAAGTATGTGTCTTTTATGATGGGCGCTTATTTCTTTGCTACCAGTATTGGAAATAAAATTGCTGGATGGATAGGTGAAGTTGCCCAAAGCGCTGGAGAACTTACGATTTTTTTAGGAGTATTTGCTTTTTGCGTTGGGTTTGGCCTGATCCTGATCCTCTTCGTGAAGAAGCTCAAAAAACTCACCCATGGCGCCGATGATGTAAAGGAGAATGTCGCTATTGTCGAGCCGGAATAATGGAATAATAACCCTCCTCGTGCTGTCGGATATTTCTTTCCGACAGCACGAGGAGATAGGTAAATTTACCGTAAGTAATCAGTGTGAGGTGGAAACAGCTGACAACACAGTCTTAGCGCAGCAGAGGATGTAGGGGTGTATGAAACTTTTGCAAATGTTGATTCCAATCTTTTAAAAAAGTAATTAATCAGAGCTGTCTAGAAGGTCTGCCGTCATATTGAAACAATAAAGCAACTCTCGGACAATTACATCTAAACCACGAATTTCACTAATACACACATATATATTTTGAGCTCAGTATTTTTTGCGAAATCGCATTGGTAAATCGCAAATCAAATAATAATTCAGCCAATTCAGTGAAACTATTTCCAGTGACCGGCCGGGCCAGTCAAACAGTCCATATACTGTTGGTAAGTTGGTTTTTAAGAAACAAGCGTAACGTAGAGGTCGGATATTATGGCAGACTCTAGCTAACTCATTTCCGGTCCACCAATAGCATACATTGATGGAAGGATTTCCAGCCTTTCTTTTTCCATAAAAGTTATTGTTTTTCCATATCCTTCAACAGCCTTGAGCAATGCAATTTTAGATTCTTTATTGACAGCCTTTTGAAGGATTTTCTCTCCTTCAGATTCAGAAATCAATTGGTACATTCTGATAAATGATCTTAGCGGCTTTATGGAAAATTGTGGCTTTTTAATCGAAATAGAATGATCATCTTCATTTACAAAAATGGATTCTTGCCTGATATGCTGTTCAGGAACATCGATAAAAGCATGTGCATATCCCATGGTATTCCAGTGTTTAAGCACATGACCTAACAGACTCATTGCTACTTTGTCCGAATCTGCAATAAGTGGACCGATGAATGGTTTTAATCTGCCGGGTCTGCTCATCACGAATCCGGAAACTCTCCCACCGGATACTGCCATAATATTTTTACTATTTGGCAAACTTTCAATCAGCTTTACAATCTGAAATCGCTCTTCATTATTTTTTCTTTTCAAATAATTATTAATTGATTCCAAAGAGAAAGGCTTCAATGCCACATTTTGAATTTCTTGAATTTCCAGGTTTGATGAGATGTCAGATCTCCATATTTTATAAGAATCCTTAAATCCCAATTGATTGTACACTTGCTTTCCCT
>JAUUZS010000405.1 GCA_030589835.1 Cyclobacteriaceae bacterium | reverse complement strand
TTCAATTGTTCTTTTGTTCAATTGTTCTTTTGTTCAATATCTTATAATCATGCTACAGACAACATTAAAACGAAAGACATGTTGGTTGGTTTACTTTCTTTAATGCCTAATGCGTATGAACATTACCACGAATAGGTGGCAGTCAATGGGAAATGATCGGAATAGCTAATATTACGATGGGTGCTGAAATTATGGATTTCTATGTCTTTACTAAAAAATTGATTGTCGATGCGAAGAAAAAATAATTTACCATTATAGGTAAACCCAAAACCATTTCCTGCCTTTTCAAAAGCATTGTTCAGCAGGCTTCTCAACGAAAAATACGGGTAGCTATAGGGCAACTCATTAAGGTCTCCACAGAGGATTATTTTATATTTGCAACTCGATATACTTTTCACAAGCCCCTTTGTTTGCTGTGCCCTGGTTACGAATCCATTGCGCAATCGATAACCTAAATCCTTGTAACTTTTTGCCAGTTTATCTGTATTCACCACATTTTCGACATCTATACTCATGGATTCCAGGTGGGTATTGTAAATGCGCAAAGTATCCTTTCCGTGTATAATATCTGCATAAATTGCATTCAGGAACCTGCCGGATTCCGCATAAATTTCGCCTCTATTGATGATGGGTAAGCTACTGTAAATCGCCAATCCAAATTCTGCCTTAGTTCTATCCCGATGCACGATTTTAAAATGATTTTGATTCCATCCGGCACTCGTTAATTTATTTCTAACATCAAAAACAGTTGACTTATCCTTGTTATAATATTCCTGAAAACATTTTATTTGAGCATCATTTTCTACCGACCAGGCGATCATTTTCCGGGAAGATTTATGCTCTTCATTGCGGAGGTGGGTGTAGTTATTAAAAACCCTGACATTGTAACTTAATACTTTTAGTGCTCCATCGCTATCATTTCTGCTGATAGAATATGAAACTTTGATGAAGGCAAATCCCAGAACAATGGCCGCAAGATGACAGAAAAAACTCCTTCGAAGTTTTCTGACATAGATCATCAGAAAGAATAAATGGGCAAGAATAAGCGCAGGAATAGCCAGTGACATAAAACCCAGGAGCCAAAAATTTTCAGGTGAAATCATCACACTTGCATAACAAACCATCGTGATCAAAAAAAATAGTATTCTGAATACTTTTATCATTCTGTGATTTGGTTTATTGCAAACACCAACTTATAATGTTTTAAAACAATTTGGCTAAAATAAAACTAAAAATGAAAATTGGCATAATTAAATCTCCAAAATAGAAGACATAATTGCTGAGAACATTCAATGTTTTGCCTTAGTTGATTATTTTCGTGTTTTAACCAACGAAAAATCTAATAATAATTATGACGGATAAGAAAATTGCTGTTATTGGTGGAGGGAACCTTGGAGGATCCATTGCTCATGGATTGTTGAAGTCAAGACAATATAAGCCTGAACATATCACCATTACCAGAAGAAAAATTGAGCTGTTGGCCGACCTTTCCAAGAAAGGGCTGAATGTTCATTCTGACAACGAATTGGCAATAAAAACCGCTGATGTAATTATTCTGGCAGTAAAGCCAAAGGTGATAGGTAAAATCCTGCATAGCACAAAGCAATTTCTTACTAAAGATAAGATTGTGATATCCGTTGCAACGGGAATAAAACTAGGGCACATGCAGGCCATAATCGGCAATGAGTTTCCTTTATTCCGGGCTATGCCAAATACCGCCATCGCCATCCGTGAATCCATGACCTGTATTGCGACAGACAATGGAACTGATGAACACATCAATGATGTCATTGATATTTTTAGCCATTTGGGACAGGCTATAAAAATAAACGAAGAGCTCATGGATGCCTCAACCGTGCTGGCAGCTTGTGGCATTGCTTACGCATTGCGATTTATAAGAGCTGCTTCGCAGGGTGGCATTGAAATAGGATTTGATGCGGCAACGGCTCAGGCCATCGCCGCACAAACTGTACGTGGAGCTGCAGGATTGTTGATAAAAGGAGGCAAACACCCCGAATGGGAAATTGATAAGGTTACGACACCTGCGGGAATTACTATTGCCGGATTAAACGAAATGGAACATCAGGGCTTTAGTTCCTCACTGATAAAAGGGGTCATAACCTCATACGACAAAATTGGCAAGTAGAACGTTTTATATTTAGTGTTGCATTAAATTTTATATTGGATTTTTTCTTTATACCTGCCTGCGGTAGGCAGGCAGAGCAAAATTTGCTATGATAATTATGAAACGCTCTACTCGTGATTCAGACACTAACAGGCAATTTGCCATCAGTGATATTCATGGATGTGCTAAAACATTCCGAAAACTGGTATCGGAAGTCATCAATCTGTCAAAGGAAGATACCCTGTATTTGCTCGGGGATTATATCAACAAAGGTCCTGACTCAAAGGGTGTCCTTGATTTTATTTTTGAACTTCGGTGGTCAGGGTATACCCTAAAATGCCTGCGCGGAAATCACGAACAATATCTTATCGATGGATTGACCTATTCCTGGGAAGAAATTGCCTTTATTGGTCGTGGAGGAAGAGAAACGCTGCAAAGCTTTGGCGTGGAAAAAGTACATGACATTCCCTCCGGATATTTGAATTTCATTAGCTCATTGCCCTTTTTTTTTGAACCCGAGCATTACCTTCTCGTTCATGCGGGATTAAATTTTGATTTGGAAGATCCTTTCAAAGATGATTATTCCATGCTGAACATCCGGAATATGGAGGTGGATTTAACAAAAACAGGCAACAAAAAAATCATTCATGGACACGTTCCGGTCTCATATCTGGAAATTGAAAAAACATGGGCCCATCCCTGTAATCACATTTCCATTGATGGAGGCTGTGTGTATTCTCATATCGATGGCTTAAATCATTTGGTGGCCCTGGATATTCAATCCGGGCTTTTGTATCATCAGAAAAATATAGATTGATCCATGGGAAAGATGAAGGTTATAAAGGGAGACATCACCGAGATGCATGTTGACGCCATAGTCAATGCCGCTAATTCAGGCTTGCTTGGTGGAGGTGGCGTGGATGGCGCCATTCACAAAGCTGGCGGCCCAACAATAATGAAAGCATGCCGAAAAATTGGAGTGTGCCCTACAGGAGAAGCGGTGATCACCACTACAGGAAATCTTACCTCAAAATACGTAATTCATACTGTTGGTCCCGTGTGGAAAGGAGGTGAACATCAGGAAAGAAAATTGCTGCATAATGCCTATAAAAATAGCCTTTCCCTGGCAAATAATAATCAACTCACATCCATCGCCTTTCCAAACATCAGCACCGGTGTTTATGGCTTTCCGAAGAATCTGGCAGCTGAAATCGCCATCACGACATGTCAGGAATTTATCGATAGCCATGAATCGGATATGGAAATCATATTTGTATGTTATGATGAGGAGAACTACCAACGCTATCTTAAGCTATTCAAATGAAGCACATTGAAGAAAAAGCGTAGATTTTCCATTTTTCTCTCCTCCATTCATCAATCGAAATTTCCTTTTAACATAGTTTAAAACCTCCTGTTTATTATAGGCAGACCGTTGTAACCTATAATCTGGATTGAGCGTCTCATTCATTAAATCTAAACTTTTTTTCCCATGATTAAGAATTATCTAAAAGTATGCCTGCGCAGCCTGCTGAAAAACAAAACCTTTTCATTTATCAACATTTTTGGCCTTGCGGTAAGCATGTCCATCTGCCTGTTGCTCATCCTGATGTTGGCAGATCAAAGTCAGTATGATCAATTTCATGAGCACAAAGAACACATATACCGGATCGTTTCTGATAAAAACAATGATCCTATTATGACTGCGACCTCGCCTCTTCCCCTGGGAACCACCCTACAAGAGGAATACCCTGTGGTCGAGAAAAGCACTACGCTCATTTCCGGCGTAGGTGGTGAAGCCTCGTACAAGCAAAATACCATGACCATGAGAGGATTTTTTACCAACTCCAATATGTTTGATGTATTCAGTTTTAAACTCGAAAAAGGAAACAAACATCTCGTCCTCAAAGAGCCGGGATCAATTGTTTTGACAGCAGAATTTTCAGAAAAGCTTTTTGGAAGTGAAGATCCTATTGGGAAGGTAATTTCATTTGAAGATCGCGGATTGCTCATCCTTGATGTGGGGCCAATGGACAAACAACCGGTTTCATGGGGTGAGTTTACCGTAACAGGGGTATTGGCAGAAAGAGACTATAAATCACATTTGCAGTTTGAAGCTTTAGTTTCTCAAAGCACTATGCCTTCATTGATAGCAGAGGAAAAACTGGAAGACAGAAGTAATAATTGGACAAATTACTTTCATAGCTATACCTATGTGCTACTCAAAAATGGGAAAGATGCAGAAGCATTACAGCTGGCGTTGAATGACATTGCCCAGCGAAAATATAGCGAAATAGAAGATTACAAGGACTTTGCCTTCTCAGCTCAAAAATTATCAGATATTACACCAGGAAAATTAATGAGCAATTTCGCCAGTTTCCGACTGCCAATCGAGGCATATTATTTTTTGTCTTTTCTCGCTTTGGTGATTATGCTCTCAGCCTGCCTTAACTATACAAATTTATCCATTGCGCGATCGCTCACCAGAACCAAGGAAATTGGTATC
>JAUUZS010000513.1 GCA_030589835.1 Cyclobacteriaceae bacterium | reverse complement strand
CAAAACCTTTAGCCATTTTCACACAATCAGCCGGGGTTCCTGAACATTGGTATGCCTTCACTCCCTCGAAGATATGGGATTCATTAAGCCTGAGGGTATTGCCAACCGTGATGGCATGGCCCATTCCAGATTGGGGGCTGTCGGGAGCAATTACAATCACTTCACCCAATTTCTGCATAAGCTCAACGAGTAGCCTAATGCCATTGGAAGTGATGCCATCATCATTTGATACTAAAATCAGGGGTTTGCTCATGTTGATTGGAATAAAAAAATTAGCTGTCGAGTAGTGCGTTGTAATAGGCAGTGACCCTCACAAGATCACGCATTTTATCGTGCTTCAATTTATTTTTCTTGATGTATTGTTTTACTTGCTGATTGTGCTTTTTAAAAAAATTCATCAATTCACTTTTTTTCATGTGGTAGTTTTGTATGCTGCCTTTCTCATCAAGGAAATAGTATTTATAATTTAATCTTGCCCGAGACTGGTTGTATGGATTGCTTCCATAATTACTATAAGGGTATGAGTTGTATTGAGGCACAGATTCTGTCACGATTTCTTCTCTGCAAAGCAGGGAGAGTTTGCCTTCGTACAACACCTCAAACAGCAAAGGAACCTTATAGTTTGCTTGTACGTTATATGGCAAGGCATAAAAATGCCGATAGCTTTCTATGGTCTCATCAAAAATCTCGAAATACAGTATTTTTCTTGAACTATAGGTCTGAAGGACATTCTTCACATTTATTTGAAGAATATCATTTTGCAAGTCGTACTTTATCTTACCGACAATGGTATCTTCAGACAAAAGCACCAATTTCCCATTGTGCCATAACTCCGAAGGAAAGTCCTGAGACATACCCGCAAAGCTTACTTGAATCAGAAAATATAATAATATTCCTTTTCGCATGCCGTGTTCATTCGTTAGTGATGTTTCAAAATTTCATGGCCCATTTTGTCTCTTTTGGTAGTGAGATAACGAATGTTGTGTTTATTTGGTGTAATTTCTATCGGAACACTTTCAATTATTTCCAATCCATAGCCAATTAGTCCTGTTCTTTTTTTAGGGTTATTTGAGATTAATTTAATTTTAGTAATCCCAATATCGCGAAGTATTTGCGCTCCTATTCCATAATCCCGGTCATCCATTTTAAATCCCAGCTTATGGTTTGCCTCGACGGTATCATAGCCATCTTCCTGAAGCTTATAAGCCCTGAGTTTGTTTAAAAGACCTATTCCACGTCCTTCCTGGTTCATGTAGAGCACTACTCCCTTGCCTTCTTTATCCACTTTTTCCATGGCGGCATGGAGTTGCTGACCGCAATCGCAGCGATATGAGCCAAATATATCTCCTGTGACGCATGAAGAGTGAACCCGCACAAGAATTGCCTCATCGGGTTCCCAGGTGCCTTTGATCAGTGCCATATGCACATCACCGGTGCTCGTTTGCTTGTATGCTGCGAGTTTAAAACTCCCATAATTGGTTGGCATATCTACATCAGTGACCTTTTCGATAAGCGATTCTTTTGCTATTCGATAGGCGATCAGATCTTTAATAGAAACCAGTTTCATGTTGAATTTATCCGCTACCCTCCGCAGATCAGGAATCCTTGCCATGGTGCCGTCTTCATTCATGATTTCTACCAAAACACCAGCCGGATAAAATCCTGCTAATCTTGCGAAATCTATAGCTGCCTCGGTATGCCCGGCGCGCCTTAAAACTCCTCCCGGCTTTGCTTTCAGAGGAAAAATATGCCCTGGTTTGCCAAGTTCGTCTGGTGAGGTTTTTATATCAACTAATGCTTTTATGGTTTTTGAACGATCCTCGGCAGAAATGCCTGTGGTACATCCGTGACCAATCAGGTCGACAGAAATGGTGAAGGGTGTTTCGAAGGCGGCAGTATTTTTGCCTACCATAAGATCAAGGTTAAGCACTTCACAGCGATCTTCAACCAAGGGAGCACAAATCAATCCTTTTCCATTCGTAGCCATGAAATTTATAATCTCAGGCGTAACAGCTTCTGCAGCACATATAAAATCACCTTCATTTTCCCGGTCTTCATCGTCCACGACAATGATGATCTTGCCATTCCGAATATCCTCAATGGCGTCTTCGATCGTGTTTAAAATGTTTGTTTTTTCCATTATAAATCCGGTTTGATGTGCATGATTATTTTAATCAAATTTAATGCTTTTAATTTTACATGAGCATGAAAAAAAAAGAAAATATGATTATTAGAATGGGTTGAAAATGTCATTAAATCTTTCAGTAAACCAAATAACAACACCTATTTGACAAGCTGAATGAGGACGATTGCACACAATTTCCGTCCCCAAAAACCGCTAAGACAGATTATTTAATTAAATCTAATAACCTGCTCCACCTGATTTTGTGGATGAAGGATTCATTTTTATCAAGTGACAGCCAAATGAAAAATGCTTTGCCAACCACATGATCTTCCGGAACAAATCCCCAAAACCTTGAATCTTCAGAATTATGTCGGTTATCACCCATCATAAAGTAGTAATCTTGTTTGAAGGTGTATTGAGTGATTTCTGAACCATCAACAAACACCTTACCGTTTTCGAAGCGCACCTCATCGTTGTGCTCATAATTTTCGATCACAGTTCTATAAAGGGCTATGGTCTTTTCATTCAGATCAATTGTGGAGCCCTGTGCAGGAATCCAGATTGCACCATAAAAATCTTCGTTCCAGTCAAAAAGTTGCCCATTTTTAGGATGAACTCTTGGATTTACCTGATCCGCGGGCATTTTTAAAAGCTTTACATCCTGAATAAAAGGCAGTTTTTTGAGCTCATTGGCAGTCTCGATAGTAGCATGTACTATATATCCGTTGCTCGTAAGGTCAATTTCATCAAGATTTAAGTCATATTTTTTAAATATCCGTTCCTTTATATTTTCTTTGGTGACGATATTATGTCGGAATTCCATTTTTTGAGGATTCTCTAAGGCCTCTCCGTTGATGAACACCTGTGTATCTACCACCTTCAAGGAATCTCCCGGTAAACCAACACATCGCTTTATATAGTTGGTTTTCAAATCCGTTGGGTATTCCAACTCAGGAGGATAATTGAATACTACCACATCATTTTGTTTGATGGACGTAAAGCCAGGCAATCTGTATTGTGGCAGCTGTATCCAATCCAGGTATGAAGGCAGGTTGGTCCACCAAATTTTCTGATGCGTCAAGGGCATTTGTAATGGTGTCTTGGGTGTCCTTGGCCCATAATGGATTTTGCTCACAAATAGGAAGTCACCAACTAATAGTGATTTTTCCATCGAGGGAGTAGGTATGGTAAAAGCCTCTAATAATAACCATCTGATTATTGTGGCTGCGATTACTGCAAATAAAATTGCGTCAGCCCATTCTCGAACAACCGATTTTTGTATTGGTTCTTCGTTGGTTTCTTATTTTTTCTTGAAAAAATCTAATATCATTTTGTACTTAGATTTTAAGCGCACAAATTTAGTTTAATAAATAGTAGGATTAAAATTATTCTAAAATTTAATAAAT
>JAUUZS010000297.1 GCA_030589835.1 Cyclobacteriaceae bacterium | reverse complement strand
CGATGTAGCGAACGGGTTCGCTTGCGGAGCCCGTTTGAGCATATGATTTTAAGGATAATGATATCGAAAGAAGTAATGCAGAGGAAATCAAAAATATTTTCATAGTTACTTATTATTTTTTATAATCCAAATCTCAGACACTTGAGAACCCCTTTCTCCTTCTCCACATGTCCAGGTAAAAGTCACCTTACCATCTTTCAACGCTTTCTTTGGTATTGGGAATTCATAGATTGGCTTAACTCCAGTTTTAATAAAATCATGTACCGGCAGGCCATCAGCCATCATTTTCATTCGTGATCTGAACCGGCCGGTATAGGCGACTTTAATCGTGTATGATGCTTCGGCATCCAGGTTGTCATATTGGATTTGAAGCGGCTCATCATATAGTGTGGTTACCTGGTTCATCCATGACATAGGCGCCGCATCCCCTTCAAAACCTTTGGCGGTGATTTCATGCACCCATTCCCGGTCTTTTAAACCAACACCAAAACTAACTCGTGGAGAACTCAGGCTTCCCGGATCTTCAGAGTAAGTCTTGTCAACGATAACCCTGTCCCAGCTTTGGGGATTTCCAAAATTATCATAAAATCCACCGGTACCGGGATTATTTCTTTTTAGCATTATATCAATAGCCATCAATTTAGTTTCTTCCGTAGTCAATTTTTCTACCTTTTTTAATTCAGACAAAATCCAGGCTACATCATTTAGCGGACTGTCGATATTGTCAACAAAATTTCCGCGACCTCCCATGGCACCATGTTTTTCAATTGTGAGCTGGGCTCCGATACTGCTAAATAAAGCATCGGCCAGATCCATGCACTTTTGTCTGTAGGCCGGTTCTATTTTATTTTTCCAGGATAAGGCTAATGTCTCTTTGCAAAGTGCAATCGCATTTTCAGCTCCAATTTTTCTGGCATTGGAGAGGTTCGCTCTGGCCTGTCTTTCCAAATTGGTTTCATAGACTAATCTTTTTTGAACGTAAGCATCAAAATATGCCCTGATCAACCCCATTTGATGGCGATAATTACTCTTCATCGCATCCGTAGCATTCGCTTCAATTTCCTGCCATTGCCATAAAGTTTGCTCCACCTTTTCATTTATTAGTAAAGGCCCTTGTATATTTTTTTCGAGCATCATTAGTCCCTGTGCAATGTCTTCCGTGTGATCGGGAGAAATGAAAAACCGGGCATAATCGCGCAAGGTTTCAATTACCGGTGTTTCGGGGTTCCAATCCTGATCGCTCCATATAAATTTATTCACATCATCGTTTGTTCCTTCTGAATAGCTCAAACTGCCATTTGCCAATTGGTCAAGTGCATTATGTATGATCTTTTCGTCTGTAGGCCTTGGGTTGATGCATTCCCTGCCAAGGGTAATGGTCTGGGCCAAATCCCATTTAGGAATCGGGTATTGTGAACTCAGGCTATGTGTGATGTCAGGATATCTTCGGATAGGAATGTTTGCGTTGACCCTGCTTCTGATTTCTTCTAAAGTAGGCTTAACCCAAGGCCCAAAAACCACACCGCCCAGCCAGTCCGGCTCTTCATTGATGTAGGTATAAAATTTATCGAACCATTCTTGGGTAGGCCTGAAAACCTGAGGCGAAATCCAAATCTTAGCTTTTGGATGGTATTTCCGCAATTCAACAGCTACTGTTTTCAGCCAGTTGAACAGCACATCTGGTTCCAGGTCGCCGGGATCACCACCGGGCACGAAAAGATGATCCAGTCTTGGTACTTTTGCAAAAACCTCCCGACGTTCGTCTAATTCTACTTTCACAGCCTCCTTTGAAGTATAGTCCGATCCCAAATTCGGGTACCACATCCATACATCCAGATCATACTCATTGCAAATCCTGGATTGTGCTTCAATCATTTCGATTGCAGGAAGCTGCATGTGCCTACTCGTAAAATCATCATCCGTTCGGGGAGGCATAATTTCGATGCTGTTGGCTCCGAAGATGGCCAGTTCCCGGATGTATTGATCAAATTGTGCTACAGACCATGCATCATAGGAATTGGTCTTTGGTCGATAGCCCAATTGATGTCCACGGATTTCATATGCAGTCGTAGAAGATATTTGTAATCGGGCAGGAACCAGAACTTCATATTTACGAATCTCCATTTTACGCAACAATTTCCCGACACCATATAAAACGCCACGTTTGTCCTTGGATAATACCAGAATTTTATTCACTTCGGGCAATACCATCAGCTGATATCCTTCCGACCCAATTTCCTCCAAAGTATTGGATGCCTTTAACCAGCCTTCTGGCAAGGTATTCTTATCGTTTTCAAATGCAAGAATGATTTGCGTCCGATTGCTTTTGTCAAGTTTTTTAGATGCTGCCCATACTATCCCACTTCGTTTCTGAACTTCTTCCTGAAGCACCTGAACGATTTTTTTAAACTCAGCTTTATGCTGTTTTGGGGTATAAATCGTAGCCTGAGAAATGTCAATAAACTTCTGTGCAAAGCTATCAAATAAAAACAGCCCTTGCGAAAGCAAGATTACGAATACAAATTTTAGTTTTAGGGAGATATACATTGAGATAAAATTTTTAGTATAAAATAGAACTTGCTTTTGATCTTTTGAATTCACAATCAATCCTTTCTTTATTTCTGAAGGAATGCTGAGGTGCCGAAAGGAATGACTATCATTTTTATTATAGGTTTATTACAAATATTTGCTTTGTCATAACACCGACCTCATTTTTCACCTTTCTATTGAAGGCGATTGTTTTGCCATCATGAGACCAAACCAAATCACTTGGCGCCAGATCATTGGAAAACGTTAATTTGTTGAATGCTTTGCCGCCATCTGCTGATTTGGAAATTATGCAGTTATCCCAAACGTAGCAGATCTCATTTCCATTCGGATGCCAGCGCACCCCACTTTGCACATCGGATGCATGGAATGTTTGTTGCAAGGGCTGTCCGCCTTGTGGGGAAATAGTAAAAATTTGTTGAATCCCATTCCCGTCACTTGCCGAAAAAGCAAGTTTGCTGCCATCCGCTGAGCTTCTTACGATACCGGTACAACCGGGCTTTTCTGATTTGCTTGTGAAGGTAAGTCTGCGTTGCGAGGCTCCTTCAGGAACTGAAGGCATAGCCGTAAGCGTTCCTTCCAGGGGGCCATCTGCACCTGCTACGGTGATGTCATCCGGAATATCGACAATAAATACTTCGTTAATAGGTTTCCCATTATCACCTTTAACAGTTCCAATAAAACCTCTTGCCCGCTGCAATGTTCCATCTGCTTTTGCATATCCTGATGTGCCTACCCAACTATCTCCGGCAGCGTGACTGATTTCATCACTTCCCGCAGTGGGGTTCGCAACGACTTTTACAACCAGTGCACTAATCCATTCCCCGCTTACATTTTCACCTGTAGGATCATTTTCTAAAACAGTCGGTTTGATTTCTTTGGAAACCCCGATGGTGCGCAGGTTATGTTTTTCACCAGTCGAATCCTCCAGATGCTTCATAATGGCATCATTATAGGTATAGCCGACCCAGCCGCCATCACGGCTCCATTCGTGTCGGTGCGTACCGCCTCGTAGAGCTCCGGGGGTAAAAGGCTGAGAAATATCCCTGGAATCCATGAAAATGGGAACTCCGAGATTGGAGTCATCAATAATTACTCCTGTCCTGCGCCATTGCTGATATGGATTTTCTTTGGTTATATTCAAAAGCCCATGGATAAACGCCACTTTATTTTCGGTGTGGCTATAGCTGACCGCACCGGCTCCGGGGCCATAATCTTGATTTTGCTTCAATTCATATAGCACTACGATTTCCCCCGTATGCACATTTACTTTTTCGATTCTGGAACATGCGCCAATTCCTCCTTCATCAGTTCGGATATCATAAACCAGCCATGCGTCGTTGGGTGAAAAATTGTCGTTGTTATCGAGCGTATGGTTGTAGGTCAAATCGTGCGTAATCTGAGTTTCCTCTAATGGACGGTTGGGACAACAGGAATTGATCATGCTTATTATAATTAATAGTGTGAGAAGCTTTAAGTATATTCTATTAGTCATTGTCTTATGATTATTTATTGGGTTGTTTATTTTATAATATGCATCAATCCTTTAAAGCTTGAATCTCAGATATTTCTACTCAGTTTGCAAATAAAATTCCTTGAAGAATTTATTTATCTATTATAACTAAAAATCCCACCTGCCTTTCGGGATGGGACTTTTAGTTTCTTTTACTTAATTCATATTTGTGTTTTCGCCTGATGGATTATTTTGTTGGGGCACTAATTACTTCTAAATAACGTCCCATCCAATAAGGCAGAAGCCAGATATCGCCGGCGCTGTGTTCGGATACGCCGTTCGAGCCTAGTCTATCCATATTAAACATGTTGCCGTTATGTCGTTGCACGCCTCTCTCATCAGGTGGCAATACTTCTTTTGTCGATTGTTGCCTGAAATTAGGCGCCAAAATCTCGATGTCTTTTCTGTGGGAGTTCATGATTGCCCAATCGACCAAATCCATAGGATGCTCCTGAAGGTACCAAACAGCTTCGTCCAGATCAAATTCAGGCGTACCTGTAAGCGCCGTCATGATGTTCCATGCGCCTTCTTTTTCTGGCCGCTCTATTTCCCAGTGATCGATAATGGATTCTTTAAACATGGCTTTCAGGCTATCGTTGAATGCGTAATGGTACAAACCCCAATAACCCACAAAATACATTTCATCATCGGAATGATTCCATGAACCGGAAAGCATTTTACTCCAATCATCCGCATCAGCAGGAGCAGAGGCTACTTCTTTCATGGGCCACATTAAGTTATCCAAATATCCGTGCTCATTCATCAGGTAAAATGCCGCATCCTTATATTTTTCCTTACCGGTAAAGTGGTAGGCGGTTTGAAGCATCCCAATAATATTTGAGGAATTGATCTTTCGATCACCAACCATTTTTGGTCGTGCATTTACATAATCAGGATGCCACCTGCCCCAGGTAGTTGGTTTTCCATCATAGTCAATCATATAAAAATCGTTGCGTACCACATGGCTCATTAAGGTGTCGATAAGGGTAATAGCACGCTCTTTCATTTCACCATCCATCAATTCTGCCATTACGCCATACGCAAAGATATGTCCGATGGCCTCATCGCTGCTGGTGGTAGATTTCCAGTCCCACTCTGGGTCATTGGAATGCTGCCATCTGTCCGGATCATGCAAGCGATCGACGTATCCACTTCGTTCAAAGGAACGTGATGGGAACCCGGGAACAGGATTGATGCTGAATAAACGCTCCATAGCATCCATGGCGTCCTTGATGATAAATAAAGCATCTTCTGATCCGGTAGTCGCATATCGAAATACTTCTCCGGCCAGATACATGGTGGTCCACAAGCCATCGTTATCCGAATCGCTCAGCCTGCCTGAATTGATATTTCCTTTCTCCATATTAACCAGGCTTGCATTAAAACCAAGCCGGATGTGTCGGTTACGAACCTGCTTTTCGTAATACATGGCTTTGTCGTGTAAGGTCATGCTCTTGAACACAATCTGAGCAAGACCGGCATCAGTCAAAACTAAAACAGAATTGTCTTTGGCCTTGGAAATATGTATGACCTGATTTCCGGGCAACCAACGCTCTCCATAATAATAGTTGAATTTCCCATCGTCTTTCAACATGAAAGCCCCTTTGGTTGATCCAAACCAAATTTTTCCATCGATCTCTTCTACGGCAATGATCTCCGTCCATGGAAGCTTGGTATGCGTTTCTCCATTTTGCTTTCCTGTAGTCTTATTTACTTCAAGGTACCCGTTGGCAGCAGTTCCGATTACGATCTTGTCCCCGGCGATTGCAAATGAAGTGAAGTCAGCACCATCCACGATT
>JAUUZS010000310.1 GCA_030589835.1 Cyclobacteriaceae bacterium | reverse complement strand
GATGAAAATTTGTATATCGGAGTTTGGCTTGGGATTCTTGAAATGATAGGGATAACCAATGGAGAGGTAGAAGAGTTAGGAAATAGCACTTATCGAATTTCCTGGTGATAAGAACCCAATTCATTGGGATATTGGAGCGGCTAGGGCAGGTTTTTTTTGATACTACTTTATAAGAAGTATTTCGGAAAATTGAAAGCAAAGTACAGACATATCGAAGTGTTCACCGCAAGGTTTTTTTGATCGATCATTTACTTTTCAGTGCAGGAATTTTTTCAATTGTGGTATTCCAGGTGTGCCGGTTCCGGATCATGCCCGGGTGTGCAATTCTTTAGTTTTTATGATCATCATAAAACTAAAGCATAATCATGGACTCATGAGCGTTGAAACCTTACCGAATACATAAAACATTTCCCTGCCAATTTGCAAGTTCCTTTCTTCATAGGCAGCAGCTTCCTGATCGGTGCCATCAAATTGTTTGGGGTCTTCGTATTTTATAGTGGTGCGATATTCAGCTCCGCTAACTACCGGACAGGCCTCATCGGCATCCGAACAAGTCATAATGGCTACAAATCCTTGACTGGGGTTTTTCTTGTGATTGTACACTTTAGAAAAACAAATCAAATGTTCGGTTTTATTGGAGTACCTGACTTTGTACTTTGGGTTTTTCCCCTCCTTTTCTATACTTATCAGGAAGCCTGCATTTTTCATGGCCTTTACAGCAGATTGGTTAAATGCCGTTTTCTGGGTTCCTCCCGAATACGTTTTTATACGCTCAATACCAAAATGAAATGCGGCCGTCTGAGCCCAAATTTGAGCCATATGACTTCGTCGTGAATTATGTGTGCATATGAATACAAGGCCCACCTCTGATTCTGAGCTGAGTTTTCCTTTGACATAAATAGCTAATTCGTCTAATAAAATTTTTCTTTCTTCAGAAATGAGCCCTGAGTCTCTAATCAAAGACTCCGAAACTCGTGCAAGTTTTTCAATCACTCTTTGTGTTCATTTCTACAAAAATAACAATTAGCAGCAATTACTTGACTCATCACAACATGGTTTTTCACCATAAACCGTAATACTTGCTATTCCTGCAAAATCCTCATTATAATTTCTGATCTGGTCGGCGTCTAAATATTTTGTCAATAACTCATCGGGAAGATTAATTTTTCTTTCTTTTTGAATTACAACATTTACAAAACCTGCTTCCTGGATCAATTGCATGTAATCATTTTTTTCCAGAGCTCCCGATACACAGCCTGCATACAATGCTGCCTCATCTTTCAATCCGTCGGGAATAGCATCGTAGGTCACGATATCTGAAACGCTAAAATGACCACCAGTTTTCAGAATTCTGAACGTCTCTTCCAGTGCCTGCTTCTTGTCTGGAACAAGATTTAGTACGCAATTGCTTACCACAACATCGGTTTCGCCGTTTTTGACCGGCAGATTCTCGATTTCACCTAATCTAAACTCAACATTTTTCAGCTTAAGTTTCTGTGCATTCTCCCTTGCTTTATCAATCATATTGGGCGTCATATCCACACCTATGACATGTCCATTTTCTCCCGTTATTTGTCTGGCAATAAAGCAATCATTTCCTGCCCCCGAACCCAAATCAACTACAGTATCCCCCGGTTTGATTTTTGCAAATTCTGTGGGTAGTCCACACCCCAAACCATAATCAGCATCAGGATTGTATCCTTCCAGCTTGCTGTAATCTTCTGAGAAAACGGTCATATCAGCACTTGGTCCGCAACACGTAGAGGCTGCCGGCCCGCAACATGAATTTTGATCATTTTCCTGGGATACTATTTCTCCGTACTTCTCTCTAACTATTTTCTTTAATTCTTCATCTTTACTCATCTTTTCTGAATTTTAAGTTTACAGTATTTATTATTTTGATTTGTAATATTTTCGTTAGCAACAATTCTGATCTATATCCGAAAAGAATTTGATTAGCAGATTTTTTATCGTATTCCAATTCTCCCGATTGATGCAATAGCAAATAGAAGGCCCCTCGATTTCACCTGTGATAATCCCAATATTCTTAAGCTCTTTCAGGTGTTGCGATATGGTTGATTGGGACAAAGGGAGTGCATTGGCAAGCGTTCCTACAATGCAGGTTTTATTTTTGATAATTTGTTGAATAATGGCAACCCTTGCCGGATGAGCAAATGCTTTTGCATAAACTGCCAATTGGTTTTGCTCTTCGTTGAAATGAAATGTTTTTGTTAGACCCATCGTAATATTGGTTTATTGCAATATTACGATTAACGAGCATAAAATTAAAATGTTTATTATTTGAGGAAAATTTTTTCAATCTTTTTAATATTAGCCTTTCGGGGCATGTCTGAGTTCCTTGTTTTTTTATCCTAATTATTTTAGATGAAGTCATATCCTTGAGAATCAATACACTCAGAAAAGTACCTTCAGGGAATAAAGTAGTATCATATTTTTCGCAGATTAATTAATATTATGTTGAGAAAGGCTCATTCATTGAAAATGGAAGAGCCGGTGCACACAATTATTATTGATAAAATTTCCGGATTTCATAAAACTTTCACCCAGGCAAAACCTACCCAAATTGACTATAAACTGCCTTGTTATACCTGTTCAAGTCTCAACTCACAAGGTGGGTCGCCTTCCGGCTATATTTTTCGTAACATTCTTAAGAGCTACCGTTAAAGCAACTGTGAGTACGGAAAGTGAGAGTGAAGGCAGAAGTGAAAGAAGTAGAGAAGTTGGCCAGACCATAGAAACACGGTAGGAGTGAGATTACAGGATGCGAATTTAATGGTTAAAGAGAAGGCTTGATGAGATAAGGTTCGCATCCTTTTTAAAAGTTATAATTAAAGGAGTTTGATTTTCATGCCTGCCTGATGGTAGGCTGGGTTAGGTTGTCTGTTTTACGAAAATGCATATCGAAAGATGTGCATTTTTTTTGGTTAAGAAAAAACGCAAAATGATTTTCAGGAGCAATAATTCATCTTAAATTCATGAATTATTTAATTAAAGCACACCAACATGAGAATTACAGATAAAACCAACCCTACGGAATACAGGGCAGTTGAGGATAGATATGATGAAATGACCTACCGGCGTTGCGGTAATAGTGGCATTTTGCTTCCCGCTATTTCGCTGGGGCTGTGGCACAATTACGGGTACCTGGACAACCTTGAAACAGGCCGTAATATCCTTCGGGCAGCCTTTGATGCGGGGATCACACATTTTGATTTGGCAAATAATTATGGACCTCCCTATGGCTCTGCAGAAGAAAATTTTGGATTATTGTTCAAGCGAGATTTCTCTAAATACAGAGACGAATTGATCATTTCCTCCAAGGCCGGATACGACATGTGGCCTGGGCCATATGGTAATTATGGTTCTAAAAAATATTTGGTAGCCAGTTGCGATCAGAGTTTGAAAAGAATGGGATTGGAATACGTAGATATTTTTTACCATCACCGTCCTGATCCTGACACACCACTCGAGGAAACCATGTCGGCATTGGATCTTCTTGTACGGCAGGGAAAGGCCCTCTATGTAGGAATCTCAAATTATCCTGCCGACCTGGCCGAGAAAGCTGCTTCTATACTAAAAGAGCTAGGAACGCCATGTCTGATACACCAGGCGAAATATTCGATGTTTGAACGGTGGGTCGAAAGCGATCTGCTGGATATTCTCGATGACAACGGTATTGGTTGTATTGCCTTTTCGCCTCTGGCACAGGGCATGCTCACAAATAAATATGTGCATGGAATTCCGGATGATTCCAGGGCGGCTAAAGAAATGACCTATCTCGAAAGAGAGCACGTAGAAGCGAAACTTGCTCAGATAAAGCAACTTCATGAAATTGCTGCGGGTCGAGGACAGAAACTAAGTCAGATGGCATTGAGCTGGCTCTTGAAAGATGATCGTGTCACTTCCGTACTTATTGGCGCCAGCTCAACCAATCAGCTTATGGAAAACCTGGAAGCTCTTGATAAACTTGTGTTTGAAGAAGATGAAATAAAGAAAATTGATGCGGTGTTAGGGGATTAAATATTAAGGTGATGGGCTCTGGGTGCTAGGTGCTGGGTTCTGGGATGTCCCAGCACCTAGCACCCAGTACCTGGCACCTATTTCTTACTCGCATTAAAGAGCTTTTCTTTTTCCTCTTTAGAAAGGCTGTCATACCCTTTTTCTGAAATTTTATCAAGGATCTCATCGATCTCCGCCTGGTTTAAGTCCGCGCTTTTTGAACCTGAAGAAGCGGTGTTTTTTGATTTGTCAGAAGAAGATTTCTTCTGACGGTGGCTAACCCTTATTTTTGGACTTTTCACAAAAAAGCTTTTTATAAATTCCATGGATTTAAAAACCCATATGCCGATCTCAATCCCTTTACTTAATTGCTTCGCGTAGATAAACCCGACCAATACACCGCCAAGATGGGCTAGGTTTCCTCCTGCATTTGATCCTACACTACCTAATACGGATGACATGATAACAAAGGCAGCTATATAAACTATTTTGACCGGGCCAAGAAAAATTAAGTGAAATTTATAATCCGGCCAATAGGTTGCCGTGGCAACTGTAACAGCATAAACTGCAGCAGAGGCGCCTACCATGCCATCGAACATATTAATTCGATCTGCATAAAATGGAATCAGATTATACGCCAGCAGATATGTGGCGCCACCGGCAATTGCTCCCAATATATATAGGTTTATGAGTTTCTGGGAACCAAGAAAATCTACAAATATCCTCCCAAACCAATAAAGGAATAACATATTCATAATAATGTGCCACAAATTACTAAAGCTATGTGCGAAGGCATAGGTAATGATTGTCCATGGTCTTGTCATAAATTCTCCAATGGGGGCGGGAATAGTGAATTGTTTGAACACAAAAGAGAATACCCCATCAACTCCGGCAATGCTTGAAATGACCGCCAAAACGCCAAGAATTACAAATACTGCAACATTGATGATTATGAGCTGAGTGAGCCCATTATTTGGTTTGCGCCAGGCGTTTTTAAAATCGTCTATTATTGTGTTCATACTTTCTTCTTACTATTTACGCTCAAATTAGACCTTAAAAGAACTTACGTTTATCATTTTGCCAGATCTTCAGCAAAATAAATGCTACCAAAGCGCCACTTAAGTGGGCAAAGTGGGCGACATTATCCCCGGCCGTATTTTGTATTCCCGAAAAAAGCTCCAATAAGGCATAACCGGCCACAAAATATTTCGCTTTTATAGGAAACGGAAAGAACAATAACATGAGCTCGGTATTAGGAAAAAGCATCGCAAAAGCCAGTAATATACCAAAAATTGCCCCCGAAGCACCCACCATTGAGGAGTTGCTTTTCAAATAAAGCACATGTTGAAGCGTTTGTTTACTTTCATTGATATATGAAGCATTATCAGGATGATCGGCATAATCATAAATAAAGCTATTTAATTGGGCATTGTGTTTTACATCAATATTCGCCTTTTTTTCCAGGATATATTTAAACTCTCCGGGACTGGGTTCCTGAAAGTATTCACTGATGACATTTTCTAATCGATTGGTTTCAATATAGTTGATCCCGGAGTAAAGAATGCCTGCGCCAATGCCGGTTACGACATAAAAAATAAGGAAGCGTTTTGGCCCCCAGAATTGTTCCAGGAGCGGCCCAAAAATAAACAAGCCAAACATATTACTGAATAAGTGCCACCCACTACCATGCAAAAACATATAGCTAATATATT
>JAUUZS010000251.1 GCA_030589835.1 Cyclobacteriaceae bacterium | reverse complement strand
CTACATTTACAAAGCAGATGATTCTGTATTGATGCAGATTGAGTATTTCATAGGTAATTTTGGTCGGTTTCTACAAGAGCATTGTGGATGATGGAATTTATTAAAAAAAAGGTATTGAATCTTTTTCCCAGGCAAAAGACAAGGCTATAAGCGCTGCTTTTTTCTGGATGATAAAGCGGGAAATGATGGAAAAGTGGCGCTTTATTCCCATGGATTTTCTAATAAAAATGTAAAAAGATATAGTTCTACCCTGAATTTAATGGAAGAAAGTAAATTTTGTCAGAAGTCGGAAGACCGGAGACCGAAGTAAAAAAAGGTGAAAAACCAATGTAGGAATAAGAGAAATTTACATCTGCTAATTTTGGAATTCTTTTCTTCCCTTCCTCGCCGGTAGGCTAGCGACTCCTGACTTCGGACCTGGCTGGGCCGATAGGCAGGCTTCTGGCTCTTGGACCAAAGTTTTCTATTAAAATAACAGTAGAACCAAAGATATTTAAAAAAGCAGGGATGTAAATTAGTGAATCTAAAGGGGCAGAAATAACTTGGGGCATGTTACTTTTATGGTTCTACCCTGAATTTAATGGACGACAGTAAATTGTGTCAGAAGTCGGAAGACCGGAGACCGAAGCTAAAAAGAATAAGAGGTCAAAGAAGAAGTAAAGAACATTAAGAACTGCTGATATTGGAAGTCATTTCTTCCGACTCCTGACTTCGGTCTTCCGTCCCTTTCAACAATGGTCTCCATTAAAATAACAGTAGTACCACTTTTATAAAATAAAACAGCAGATGTTATGCATATACCAATCAGGCAGCGTACCAAAGCTCAAGAGTCAAGAGCCGCGATAGAGCGACTTTATATCATAATGCGGCATTTGTTTATCCGAGGGAGCTATAAACCTTTGGGAGTATCGGGTAGCTCCATAATAAAATCACTGCTTACCCTCAATCCGGAAATTTATGGGTCTATTGCTGATGAAGAAAAGGTAGAAATTGATGGGCTATTATATGTTATCGACCGCTTGCCCGGAGGGATTGAAGAGTGCAGGCAGATTAATCTAATTTCTCGGGAGGGCTATGAAAATTCCAATTTTGAAGTGATCATTCCTGCTAAAAGAAGAAGAAATTGTTATCGTGTGGACACAGATCAAATGTTACTCGAAGTTACTCGGGGGCGAAGTGATATCTATGATATTTTAACACACCTTACCTTTTTATATATCGAAGCGGAAAAGATAAAAAAACAAGCTATAGACCATAAGGGGCAAAAAACTCTGGTTTGGCATAAGATTGAAGAAATAATTGAAAAGAATGCGAAAAAGGAAAAATATAATAAGGAACAGGGATTTGCCCATTTGAGTGTTTTACTAGGCAGAACCTATGAGGAAACTGAGCAAGGATTCAAAAAATTTGAGAATTCCTCAATTAGAAATTCACTGTTTCATATTGTGTATTGGATGGGAAAACTTGCCATTGAAGAAGCAACCGATGGGTTTTCCAGGGAAATTACATTTTCATCCACCCTTCGCGAAAGAATAGGGCACCATACTTATGGAGAGATGTGGGCTACCAAGATAAAAAAGCATTTGTATGATCATGGATTGCTAGAAAGACCGCTTCACATTATTAGCGCCAACTTGCATAGCTTTGTAAATTCTATTTATGCGTATCCTGTTTTTACTACACCTGAGAAAACTGAAAAAATTGAAAATTTGGCTGAGCAATTAAGCATCAAGGAAAATGCTGCAATGCGAAAAAAAGTAAACAAATTTGCAACTAATCACGGCCTTGTAGAGATTGAAGATACATCAGGCACAAATATTACGGTTCAGATCATTGATACAGCCAAACTTCCTTTGGAGAAAATTTCCGCAGAGCTTCAGATTAACAGGCAAAAATTACTCAATGAAAAACCGGTCTTACTGATCATGGATTATGCTTTTGGCGAGCAAGCGTATGAGACAATGGATGAATTGCTTAAAAGTTATGAAATAAATGAAGATACGACTTTACCAATCAATGTCAATTCGATTTCAATCATGGGTAAGGCAGGAATATTAGGAGGGGGAAAGGGGGATATTATGGTTCCGACGGCTCATGTTTTTGAAGGGACAGCGGATAACTATCCAATAGAAAACGACCTGAAAAAGGAAGATTTCGATCAACCGGATTTACATGTCACAGAAGGCACCATGGTTTCGGTGCTTGGTACCAGTTTGCAAAATGTAGATGTTCTAGATTATTTCTTAAAATCTTCATGGAAAGCCATAGGATTAGAAATGGAAGGCGCTCATTACCAGAAGGCGATTCAATCGGCCTCGAAAATACGGAGAAGTATTCGTGAAGATGTAAAACTACGATACGCATACTATGCCTCTGATAATCCATTATTAACCTCCGATACCCTTGCATCAGGTAGTTTGGGACTTGAGGGAGTAAAGTCAACCTATGCAATTTCTGTTAAGATTCTAAACAAAATTTTTTCCTGACAATATGGCTCTCGAACTTCAATTGATGGATTTGGATCTCGTTATAGCTAAATTATCTAAGCATTGTAATACTCTGAAATAGCTTGATGCAAAAACTTGAGTTATTTAAAGTTTATTTCCTATTCATTAAAATTTGATATTAATTCATACAAGTATAATATTCATTCACTAAATGTTCTTATTGCTCTGGTCAATGTAATTGTTGTTCTGGTCGATGTAATTGTTGTTCTGGTCGATGTAATTGTTGCTCTGGTCGATGTAATTGTTGCTCTGGTCAAATTAATAGTTGTTCTGGTCGATGTAATTGTCGCTCTGGTCAATGTAACTGCTATTCAACTCTATTTAAGTATTGATTTAGTCAAATTAGATAATTTAATCGTCAGAGTAAATTTCAATATACCCAATTATACCTTTATACATTTCAAGTCAGATTACTTCTTTTGACAATAAAATTGTAGTAGTTTCAAAGTAATTGTACAATTTCCGTTAAAAAAAAGAAGGCGATATTGCGAAGGATGTGGAATGAAACCATCAAAACACCAAATGAAATGTTGAAATATAATTTTGATCGCGTTTTTAAAGCCCGGGGGATTGATCGACCCTTTAGTTACTTAAAAAATGCCGGATTTACAGTCAATATGGCTGTAAATATCAACCAGAGCAAGGTGGCCCGGCTTCATGTGAAGCATCTTGAGCAATTGTGCCTGTTGCTGCGCTGTACACCTAATGATTTTATGGCATGGGAACCTGAAAACAGGGACCAGGTGCCTGAAGACCATCCCTTGTACCAGATCAAAAGGAATGAGGACCAGGTGGAAATCACGAAGATGCTCAACAGTATTCCCCTGGACAAGCTGGGCGCCATCAAAAAGATGATCCGGGATGAGGTGCAAAAAAAGGATTGAAGACGATTAAATTTGCGCCACACTTCGACATGTTCCTTTCTGGCATGTTGAAGGATTGATAAAGAAAGGGACCTCACCATTTTTGCCATGAGATAGATAATGGAAAGCAATGCGGATTGAATCCTTTGAACCATTGTTCTCATAGGTTCAGAAAACCTGCAATAGGCAGGAATAATAAATAAGGAACAAGAAATTGGGAGCATAGCAAATAGGCAAAGTATAGGAAATTGATGGGGCCAAAGAAGGACATCTTATTGAATGATCATTGCCATGAAACAACTTTCTGAAAGATAAAATAAGAGAGTTTTAATTTTTTGTGAATATATTTGCTTTGATATTGCGATTTTTTTAGAAATACATAATTAAACATATAAAAATGTTAAAAACTCAAAAAGTACGAATGATCTCCAAGCTAATTGGAGTGTTTTTTTTAGTTCAATCACAAACCTTTGCGCAAGACAATTGGACATCGTTATTCAATGGGAAGGATTTGAAATCCTGGGAAAAACTTAAGGGTGTTGCGGAGTATAAAGTGGAAGGAAACCAGGTGATTGGAATTTCAAAGCTTGGCAGCCCAAGCACCTATTTGTGTACGAAAAAGCGTTACACAGATTTTATACTCGAGGTGGATGTTAAAATAGATATGGGGCTAAACTCTGGAATTCAGTTTAGAAGCAATTCTATTGAGAGTTATAAAAATGGCGCTGTACACGGATATCAAGCTGAAATAGATGTCTCTGAGCGCAAATGGAGTGGCGGTATTTTCGACCAGTCAAGAAGAGGCTGGGTATATCCCGTAACGATGAATGAGCCTGGAAGGCAGGCGTTTCAAAACGGAATATGGAATAAATACCGGATTGAAGCACTTGGAAATTCAATTCGTACCTGGGTGAATGGGGTGCAAGTCACCAATTTGATTGACGACATGACAGCCGAAGGATTTATAGCCCTTCAGGTTCATTCAATAGGAAAAAATAAAGAGCGTGATGGATTGCAGGTACGCTGGAGAGATGCACGTATCTCAACAGAAAATGTGGAAGCAAACAGATGGCCGGTAGCAGATCATGCCACAGAGTTTAGTTTTTTGAAAAATGAATTGACGCCAGATGAAATCCGAAAAGGATGGCGTTTTCTTTGGGATGGAAAAACGACTGAAGGGTGGAAAGGTGCAAAAACAGATGAATTCCCTGAATTTGGATGGGAGATGAAAGATGGAGTGCTCTCAGTGCAGGAATCCGGTGGTGGAGAATCCAGGCATGGAGGCGATATCGTGACCAAAGACATGTTCAGCAATTTCGAACTGGAGCTTGAATTTAACATTACTCCCGGAGCAAATAGCGGCATCAAATATTTTGTAAATACAAGCCTCAACAAAGGCGCCGGTTCTTCCATCGGATGTGAATTCCAGGTATTGGACGACAAAAAGCATCCGGATGCAAAAAAAGGCGTGAATGGCAACCGCACTGCCGGGTCATTATATGATTTAATAGCAGCAAGCAGCTATTCAGAACCAAATAAGAAAAAACGAGCTGCCAATCCCGGAACGTGGAATAAAGCCCGCATTATCGTAAAAGGAAGCCATGTGGAGCATTGGCTAAACAACATCAAAGTGGTGGAATATGATCGGCACTCGCAGATGTTCAGGGCATTGGTTGCGTATAGCAAGTACTCCAAATATAAAGGATTTGGTGAGGCCGCTGAAGGAAGAATATTATTGCAGGATCACGGAAATACGGTTTCCTACCGTAGCATTAAAATCAGGGAGTTTTAATAACGATCTGGAAAACACAACTTAAAATCCCGGAGGTGTTCCTCTGGGATTTTAATTATTGATTTGATTGGCATTTTAAACTATAATCTCCATCCTGATTTTATGAAAAATATTCTAAACTTATTTCTTGTTATTTTACTTAGCGCAGGACTTGCTCTTGCCCAGGACAAGGAACTACCCAATATATTATGGATTTCTGTTGAGGACATTAGTCCTGATATCGGGTGCTATGGAGATAAAAATGCGCACACACCAGTATTGGATAAACTTGCGCAAACAGGTGTTCGATATACAAATGCCATCGCCAATGCCCCTGTTTGTGCTCCGGCCAGATCAACAATTATAACCGGAATGTACGCAACCTCCCTCGGCTCTCAACACATGAGATGCAAGGGCCAAATGCCTCAGGGATTTGAATATTATCCGCAAATATTAAGAGAAAAAGGATACTACTGTACCAACAACTCAAAGGAAGATTATAACCTTGTATACAACTCGAAAGCCATTTGGGATGAGTCGAGTGGCAAAGCACATTGGAGAAACCGGAAAGACAAAACCCAACCTTTCTTTGCAATCTTCAATCTGACATTAACGCACGAAAGCTGTATCAATTCGAAGGAAAAGCATGATCGTGTAACCAAAAATTTACCCGCTCACCTACGGGCAAATCCCAGTGAATTGGTATTGCCACCGTACTATCCGGACACCGAGAAAGTACGGGAGTTGTGGGCCAGGCATTATGATAATATTTCCATGATGGACATCACCACAGGAAATATATTGAAGCAGTTGGAAGAAGATGGTTTAATGGAAAATACCATTGTTATATTCTTCTCCGATCATGGCACCGGATCTCCAAGACACAAACGCTGGCTGTATGATTCAGGAATCAAGGTTCCATTAATTGTGAAAGCGCCAAAGAAATACCAACATTTGCTTCGAGGTATTTCGGGGTCTGATAATGATGAAATCGTAAGTTTTATTGATCTGGCACCTACCGTACTAAATCTGGCAGGAGCTCCCGTTCCTGAAAACATGCAAGGAAGGGCCTTTTTAGGAAACAACCTGAAACCTGAAAGAGCATATGCCTACTCTGCCAGAGACCGGATGGACGAGCGATACGACATGCAACGGTCTGTACGAAGCAAGGAATTTAAATACATCCGATACTATGAGGCGTACCAACCTTTCACACAGTATATGAATACTCCTGAAAAGGGAGAGATCATGATGGCTATTCGCAAAGCCAGTAAAAACGGGACTCTCCCGGAGGCAGGACTGCACCTTGCTCTGGAAAAGAAGCCTGATGAAGAGCTTTTTGATTTAAGTAACGATCCATGGGAATTGAATAATCTGGCAGACGATCCTGCATATCAGGGCAAATTAATAGAAATGCGAACCG
>JAUUZS010000140.1 GCA_030589835.1 Cyclobacteriaceae bacterium | reverse complement strand
ACAATATATTATTGAATCTTTAGAATTATCATGGATAAAAAATCAATTTAGTTATACAGGATATTCTATTTATTCCGATATATCCTTTCAGTATTATATATTTGGACTCGGGATTTTAATATTAACAATAACAGAAGTTCTAAGACAAAGTATAAGTATAAAAAAGGAACATGAATTAACTATATAATGGCTATAATAGTAAATCTTGACGTGATGCTTGCAAAAAGAAAAATGCCATTAACTGAACTTTCACAAAAGGTCGGAATTACAATGTCAAACCTATCCATACTTAAAAGTAATAAAGCTAAGGCTATACGATTTACCACGTTAAACAGTATTTGTGATGTGTTGGATTGCCAGCCATCTGATATATTAGAATATCAAAGAGATTAATATACATTGATTCAACATTCCAATTGTACTTTGAGATCCATATTTAATTGTTCAATTACGTACAGTATATTGTATAGAAGTGAACAAAATCAAAACAATGTATTATTTAATATATTGATATTCTATCAGTTAGTATAAGTGGAATGATATTTTCAGTGAACAGCGCCAAACACAAATTACTATGAAGAGTTTTACAAAAATTATTATTTCCTCCCTTGCTTTGCTGTTTGTATTCGGGTCTGCTTTTTCTCAAAAAAGAAAGGACAAAGACAAAGATGACGACACTGTAGTGACCATTAAAATAGATGGGAAAGAACAGGACATCGAAGAGTATTTTGAAAATTGGGGAGAGGAGTTTGGAGAGAAAATGGAAAAAATGTTTGACAACCCAAAAATCCACATTGATCTCGATGACGATGATTTTGATATCGAATTTGAAGATTTTTCCATTGAAATCGGCGATTTTGTTGAATCGATAGCAGAAGCAATAACTGAAGCCGTCACCAATATGACCATTGAGATTAAGGACATCGACCCCAATGATTTACATCACAGTCATTTTGATTTTGATGACGACGAGGATCTTGATGATTTAATTGATGAAATCGAAGACAAATATGATTCGGATGTTAAAAACATCGATAAGATGAAAATTAAAATCCGTGAGGATTATGTAAAAATCGAGTTAGATGTGACCCTGGCGAACGGAAAAAAAATTGACAAAATGAAAATTTACGCACACTAAATGGGTAATGTAAATTAATCGCATCAAACCCAAACCCCTTAATTGGGTTTTTTTCTTGTCATAATTTCTGAGTATCTAAAACCTTTTCTCCGCAAATTTTTAAAATGCCCTGCACTTCATTTGGTGTTACGATTTGCACAGAATCCGCAAAATCATTATAAATGTATGTGGCGATTTCAGCAATCTCCAATTCGGTCAGGGAATAATTTGAAGGCATTTCCTGGTTGAATGAAATGCCATTAACGATGATTTCTCCTTTTTGTCCATTGCGAATTCCGCAGATGGATTCCAGCCTGTTCGAAATCAGATAGTCTGAGTGCTTTAACGGCGGATAAAGCCTTGCCAATCCTGCACCATCAGTTTGATGGCAATTGGCACAATGCTGATGGTACAGTCGTTTCCCTTCAACCATGTATTGTTTCAATCGGATTTTTGTTTTCCGGTCGAGATGATTGTATTTCGGGGATTTATGTATCTGATCACATGATAGAGAAAATACAAGTATTAGAAATAGGAATCCTCCAATCGTGCTCCTCATTCTACTTCATATTCTTTGAGCAGCCTAAGGATATCTTTCATCAAAATATCTACTTTTTCTTTCTGTGTTCCATCATAAATTCCACGCACTCTCCGCTCTTTATCAATCAGCAGAAAAGCCCCTGAGTGCAAATACCCGCCTACTTCATCAATATCTTCTCTCACGGTCACCATGTAGCTGTTTTGGCCAATATCTTCAATTTCTTCCTGATCGCCAGTCACAAAATGCCAGGTATCACTGCTCACACCAAGCTTTTCGGCAAACTCATGTAGTACAGCCACCGAATCGTGCTTTGTATCTATGGAGTGTGATAGGATTAATACATCAGGATTGGCTTTATATTTTTCATAAACCCTGAGCATTTGAGTTTTCATGATTGGGCAAATCGTTGGGCAGGTGGTAAAGAAAAAGTCAGCGATATAAATTTTATCCCTAAATGTGTCCTGTGTCACTTCCTTCCCATCCTGATTCGTAAAACTAAAATCCCTGATGGTATGATAAATCGTATCTGCCTTTATGCCATTGTCAAAGCTTACATTTTTGATTTCGCTTCTTCCCAGGATAGGAAGCTTGTCGTTTTGAGAACCGCACGAAAATGCCATTATCACAACGATACTGCTGATTATTTTTTTTTTCATCTTTTAATTTTTACAAAGACATTGCCATTCGTAAATAATTATCTCACGCATAGCCTGTTTCATAAGATCATTTTTTTGCAGCTCTTTTCATCATTGTTCGCCCTGCGACAAACACCAATATTAGTATAGCAACTATTCCGCCGATTATAAATAAATAGTCTAGTGTATCCTTTAATACTGCTAAAATTACAAGTGACAATAAAAATACAACTCCACTGCGATTCATTGTGACCAATTGGCCAATAGATTTTGTGTATTGATCATGCTGAAGTTTTTTATTTGTAAAATGAATAATGTGATGGTAGCCAATAAGCACAGCCACCAATCCCATTTTTACCCAAAACAACATGCTTGAGAAATACGGATGCATAATTCCAATTCCAAAAAATACAGTCAGTATCATGGCTGGCCATCCGACCTTTATCCATAATTTTTTGGACATAATTTTATATTGATTTATCAAAATGCTTCGATCCGGCTCTGGTTTGGAATTTGCGTTTGTTTGATAAATAAAAAGTCTGGGCATGTACAATAAAACGCCCATCCAAATAATTACTGAAATAACGTGAAGTGCTTTAAGAATTAGGATTACCATGTATAATTTGAATTTATGATTTAGAAGATAATTTTAAAAGAACACGAAAACCAGGAAAAAGTTATTATTTAGTTATCAATTTTTTATTGATAAAAGTGATTATATCATCATAGTCCTCCGGGTGAAACCAGGTAAATTCAGAATCTTTTTTAAACCAGGTCAATTGCCTTTTGGCATATCTTCGTGTATTTCTTTTAAGTAGCCGGATGGCTTCAGTTTTGTCATATGTGCCATCCTGATAACCAAAAACCTCCTTATACCCCACAGTTTTCAATGCATTAAGATGACGTTTTTCATAAAATTTAGTTGCTTCTTCGAACAGGCCGGCTTTAATCATCTCATCTATTCTTTGATCAATTCTTGAGAATAATTCCTCACGATCCCTGATCAATCCGATTTTTATAAGCTCAAAATCCCGCATTGTTTTATAATCCGACCTAAAAGACGAATAAGGCTTTCCGATAGCGCGACAAACCTCCAGAGCCCTTACGACTCTTTGCGGATTGTTGTGATCTACCGCAGTGTAATATACCGGGTCTTTTATTTTCAGTTCCTCCAAAAGCAGTGTTAATCCATGAATTTCAAGCTCTTTATAAAGCGCTTTTCGAAAACTCAAATCCACTTCCGGCACATCGTTCATACCCTGGCAAACTGCCTGGATGTACAAGCCAGATCCACCGGTCATAAGTACTAATTTGTTTTTTTTGAATAACTGCTGAAGTAGTGCCAAGGTAGCCGACTCAAATTTCCCGGCACTAAATTCCTGGTCTATAGAAATAAAATCAATAAAATGATGGGGAACGCCTTTCATTTCCCTGCGGCTTGGTTTTGCTGTGCCTATGGAGAGTTCTTTAAAAAATTGCCTTGAATCAGCAGAAATTATCTCGGCCCCTAAATCATTGGCCAGGTTTACGCAAAGCGATGTTTTGCCTACTGCTGTTGGCCCGGCAATGACAAGCAGAAAATTTCTGGTTCCCAAAATATTAAATCTTTATTCTTCAAAAATAAGCAACAATGTAAGGTGATTGGGGTTCGAAATAGAATAAATCTGATAATATGATTAATTTTATGAAGCTAACTCATGAAAATAAGTAAATGTCAAAGGATATAAATAGTAGATTGTTGTTCGATATTCCGGGGCAATCGATTCTGAAAAAACAGGCGATAGGTGATAGTGAGCACTCAAAATGCATTGTAAAGTTAGTGGGCGATGCAATTGTTGAAGTGAAACAATCGGAAAATATATGGTTTGATTTTGATCATTCAAAAATCATTGGCGAACCAATTGATGCTATTTTACCTGAATTTCAACCCGATGGAGAGCTGTCAAAAAATGTATTCCAGTCCATTTTGAACAAGCTGAAAATTGGTGAGCCTGGTTTTGCTAAGATACAGATTAAGACTAGTTCCAGCCAATTGCATTATACCGAATTGAATGTTTATTGCTTCGAGAAAGATACCTATTTCCTCACCTTAAGTCCTGATACTTTTGCACGTCCAGGGTTAAATCATCCTAAAGAGATTATTGAGCCGGTACATTTGCATAACCTCATTACTGATGGTGCCTTGATGTTTAAATGTTATGATATTGGTTGCTCGGTGTATTATCTCAATTCTGCCTACCTGGAGTTTACGGCTACTTCGTTTCATCAGCAACTCAAGTCAGGTTGGCTCAAGTCGATTGATATTGCCGACAGAAGCAGGGTAAAAAAGACACTGTTAAATGCCCTTGAGAAGCATGAAAAATACAATATAAGTTATAATCTTGAAAAGGCGGATGACAGCTATACCAGGGTGTATGAATCTGGCATGCCGATTTTCAATCAAAATGGAGTATTTAATGGAATAGCAGCTGCCATCATTGATCTGGATGATATTGATCCTAAAGTTGAGCATCCCATTTTAAAAAGTAAGGAAGATTTCAATGAGCTGACAGAGTCTGCCCCGGTGTTATTTAAAATGTCAAATAGGAAAAATGAATTTTACTATTTTAGCAATCAATGGCTCAATTTTACAGGTATAGGACTGAAGACTCAAAAAAATGGCGGCTGGTTAGAATGTATTTTCAATGAGGATATTAAAACCGTAAAATCATCCATAGAGGCGGCTTTTGGCAAGCGTAAGAAATATGGGATTATATATCGGATTTACAATTATCAGCGTCAACTTCGGTGGGTTCATGAAGCAGGAATACCCCTTTACGAGTCGGAGGGTGAGTTTTCAGGATATATTTCTGCAACGATAGATATTACCGATAAAAAGATTGAAGAAGATGAACGAAATCTTCAACAAGCGCTTAAAGAATCAGAAAGAAAACTCCACAACTCATTAGAAAAATCGCACCTCATTGCTTTTTCATTGGATAAGGATGGCAAAATCACCTTTTGTAATGAAGCTCTGTCAAAAGTTACAGGAAGGACCAATCAGGAAATTGTCGGAGAGTATTTTTACGAATGTCTTTTCCCTCAAAATTTGCAGAAAAAGGCAAAAACCTTCTTAGACAACATCATCAACAACAGCGGTTATGTCAATAATTTCGAAGGCCATATTGTTCATAAAAAAGGGAAATCCGTAATTCTTAAGCTCAGTTCTGTTGTGTTGTATAATGCGAAAGGTCAGATCGCAGGGGTAACATTGGTCGGAGAAAATGTAACAGAAAAAAGGAAAATTGCTGAAGAGCTGAAACGCAGTGGAGAGCAATTAAAAGAATTGTTCGACAATGCAAATGACCTGATACAGATTTTTGGTCTTGACGGACAGTTACAATTTGTAAATAAAATATGGAAGGAAAAACTTGGATATGAAGATCAAGAGATCAGTAATCTAAAAATTATTGACATCGTTCATCCGGATTATATCAGCAAAACATCTATTGTTCTGGAGCTGATTCTTGAAGGAAAAAATGTAGATAAATTTGATACCGTTTTCATGGCCAAAAACGGCCAGCAAATCTATCTGACAGGAGGTGTGAACTGCACATTTAGGGAGGGAAAACCCATCGAGTTTAAAGGGATTTTTCACGACATAACAGAGCGGATCAGGGCGGAACAGGCACAGGCGCTCTATTATAAAATAGCCAATATGGCCATTCATAGCTCCAATTTGGAGTCATTGTTTGCCAATATACATCAAGAGCTTGGCCACATTATCGAAGTTAAAAACTTTTATATTGCACTGCTGGATAAGGACAGCAAAAAGCTCAATTTCCCTTATTATATCAACGAGAAAACCTCTATAGTTGCAAGCAAGTTTAATAGTAAATTGAGCAAAGGCATTACAGAATATGCCATGGGATCGAACAAACCTTTGTTCTTATTTGAGAAGGATATAATTAATCTTGAATACCATGGAAAAATAGTTATGACAGAGGAGATTCCTAAAATATGGCTTGGCGTACCATTGAGAATAGCCAATAGGGTGATAGGGATCATCTCCATGCAGTGTTATGCCCAGAAGAAGACCTATAGCTATAAGGACCTTGAATTACTGGATTTTATTTCCGGACAGGTTGCTTTAGCGATCGAGCGAAAACAGAAAGAACACAAGATATACGAGCAGTCTGCTCGTTTAAAAGCCATTTTTGAAAGCAGTAGCCACCTGATTTGGTCGGTCGACAAAAAAAATGATTTCACCTCATTCAACCAAAACTATTTTAATGCCAATAAAGAGTTATACAACCTTGATACAATTGAAAAAAGTCAAAAAGGCAGAAAATCAACTAAATTATCAAATGATAAGCAGTTTTGGAAAGAAAAATACATGGAAGTGTTCGGGGGGAAATTCCTGCATTTCGAAACATTATTAAAAAGTAAAATCGGCAGGCAGGAAATCTGGAAAGAGATTTATCTTAATCCAATTTATCAGGAAGACGGAACCATTCAGGAAGTTTCAGGCATAGCCCACGACATTACAGAAAAGAAACATTCTGATATTGCCCTTCAGGAAAGTGAGGAAAAATTCAGAAGTATTTTTGAGTCCTTTCAGGACATCTATTTCCGGTGTGATAATAAAGGCACGATCACTGTGGTAAGCCCTTCTGTAAAGGAATTACTGGGTTATGAGCCGGAATATGTACTTGGTAATAATATCATCAATTTCTATCCGCATGTCGATGAAGTAAAAAAATTGGTAAGAAGACTGATAAAAGAAAAAAACCTTACCAATGTTGAGGCAACACTAAAGACAAAATCCGGTCAGGATTTTCAATTTTTGTGCAACATAAGAATACTTTATAAAAAGAATAAATACGCCTACATTGAGGGTGTTGCCCGTGATATTAACAAACTAAAAGATGCGAACCTCGAGCTTCAACGGTCCAAAGAATTTGCTGAACGTTCGCTTAAAGTAAAGGAAAATTTCCTTGCAAACATGAGCCACGAAATCCGAACGCCAATGAATGGCGTCATTGGAACCATTGATTTAATGAGCAATACCACTCTGAACACTGAGCAGCTCAGATATGTACAGACCATAAAGAAATCATCGGAAACCTTGCTCAATATTCTAAATGATATTCTGGATTTATCCAAGATTGAAGCAGGGAAGTTTGAATTAAAAAAGAAACCGGTAAAGCTAAAAAGCACTCTGGAAAAGCTTTATGCTTTATTTGCTCAACAGGCAAAGGTAAAAGATATCAATCTTTACTACCATTTGGATGATAATCTGCCGGAGAAGGTGATGATTGATGAAACCCGCTTGCTGCAAGTGCTATCGAACCTGACTTCAAATGCCATAAAATTTACAGATGGTGAAGGCTCCATCAATATTAGCCTGAAGACAATTGTCAAAGCCGGGGATAAAACAGTAATTAAAGTAGTAGTTAGTGACAGCGGCATTGGAATTTCGCAGGCAAATGTCAAAAAGCTATTTCAAAGTTTTAGCCAAATCGAAGATTCTTCTACCAAAACTTTTGGAGGAACCGGACTGGGTCTTTCCATCTCTAAGGAACTTTGCAAACTCATGAAAGGCGATATTGGGGTGTATTCTGCTATTGGTCTAGGAAGTTCTTTTTGGTTTACATTTGAAGCAGAAGAGACTGATGAAGAGGTAATTGATGAAGATGAACTGTTAAAAAGTAATTTCATCATCAGCAATTTCTTCGATGAACATGTCCCTAAGATTCTTCTTGTCGACGACAACATGGTCAACAGACAAGTAGCAGGAGAAATCATGAAAAAATCCGGATGTGAAGTCGATGTAGCTGTGAATGGACAGCATGCTATAAATAAAGCAAGAAAAAAAGATTATGATGTAATATTCATGGATATCCAAATGCCCGACATGGATGGGGTGACAGCTACAAAAAAAATTAAAGCATTGGGAATAAAAAAACTTGCCCCCATCGTTGCGATGACTGCTTATTCGATGCGAGAGGATAAAGAAAGGTTTATAAAATCCGGATTGGATGATTATATTTCAAAGCCAATAAAAGCCAGTGAGCTTTTAAATAAAATCAGAACCTTGATGCATATTGGGAAAAAAACAGGAGAGATAAAACTGACTTTAGAAAAACCAACCGACCATATCATCAACCCAGATGTAATAGCACAACTCAAAAAATACGGTGGACCGGAAATGGTCCTTAGTGTGATCGATGATTTTGAAAGTGAAACCATAGAGCAAATTGATAGTTGCATTCTTTCTTTAAATGATGGCAACTACGAAAATATTTTAATTAATTTGCACACACTCAAAGGGAATGCCGGCACATTGGGAGTGGAGAGAGTTGCCAATCTTTCGAGGGAGATAGAAACAAAATTGAAAGTAGAAAAGAAAAATTATGATGGACTGGGGGATGAACTGAACGAATTGAGGAAGAAATTTGAAGAATTTAAACATTATTATCCAACGTTTTTAAATAAATAGACATGGAGACAAAAAAAGTACTCATCGCAGAAGATAGCTCTGTTATCCAAAACCTGACTAAAAAGATCCTACAAATGCAGAATT
>JAUUZS010000452.1 GCA_030589835.1 Cyclobacteriaceae bacterium | reverse complement strand
CGGGGGCGGAAAATCGTTGTGTTTCCAGCTTCCGGCACTATGTAAAGAGGGCCTTTGCCTGGTCATTTCTCCACTCATCGCATTGATGAAAGATCAGGTCGATGAAATGAACAGATTGGGAATAAAAGCCTACGCCATATATACCGGGCTTACCAATCGGGAAATTGATATTATCCTGGACAATTGTATTTATGGAAATGTAAAACTTCTTTATGTATCTCCTGAAAGACTGCAAACGGAGCTGTTTGCCGCACGTGTAAAGAAAATGAAAATCAATCTGCTGGCAGTAGATGAATCACATTGCATTTCGCAATGGGGATACGATTTCAGGCCTATGTATTTAAAAATTGCAGAATTCCGGCAGGAAAATATTCCTGAAGTTAATACACTGGCAGTGACTGCTACAGCCACAAAAAAGGTAGTAAAAGACATTTGTGAAAAACTGGAATTGAAACATCAGCAGCTTTTCAAAGCCAGCTTTGAAAGAGAAAATATCGCTTTTGCCATCAGAAAAGTTGAAAGCAAAGAACAGAAACTTATCGAAATTCTCAATAGGGTGCCAGGAACCGCCCTGGTGTATGCCAGAAGCCGAAAACGTACCAAAGAACTTTGTGACCTTTTATTGAAAAATAAAATATCAGCTGATTATTATCATGCTGGGCTCAACCATGATCAGCGCATGAAAAAACAGGAGTCCTGGCAAAAAGGGCAAACGCGTGTGATCATTGCTACCAATGCCTTCGGAATGGGCATCAATAAAAAAAATGTGCGTACAGTGATACACATCGATATTCCTGACAACCTCGAAGCTTATTATCAGGAAGCAGGAAGAGCCGGCAGGGATGGAAAAAAGGCCTTTGCGGTGCTGGTACACCACCATGGAGACAAGCACCTTTTAATGGCCTATTTTGAGAAAGCCCATCCTTCCATCGATTTTATGAGAAAGGTGTACCAGGCTTTGGCAAACTATTTTAAAATTGCCGTAGGATCTAATATGCTCTCCTATTTTGATTTTGACATCACAGAATTCTGCCGCAATTTCAATTTGAAGAACAGCGAAACCTATTATGACATTAAAAAACTCGAAGAGGAGGGATTTATTGAATTGAATGAAAGCTTTTATCACCCTTCTAAAGTTTCTATAAACATCAATAAAGCTGAATTATATACTTTCCAGATCGCCAATGCTTCCTTCGACTCATTGATAAAATCGCTGTTGAGACTTTATGGAGGAGAAATGTTGGGGAGTTTTGTCAGGATATCAGAAAATCAAATTGCCAGAACACTAAATTCAACCGTTTATAAAGTAAAAAGCCTGCTTGACCATCTTAACAATCTAAAAGTAATTACATACGACAAAATGAGGGACAAGCCTCAGCTGGCATTTATCACCCCACGATATGACGCGCTAAGGCTCCCGCTAAACAGAGCTCGGCTAAGTGAACGTCGTATGATTCAAAAAGAGAAGTTAATGGCAATGATGAATTATGTGGAAAACAATAAACATTGCCGTACGAGCATGATCCTGGATTATTTCAATGAGCGGAATTTTGAGGATTGCGGACATTGTGATTATTGCCTGAGCAAGAAAAAGTCGCTTTCAAAATCTGACCACGAACGCATACGGGAAATAGTTCATTATGCATTAAAAAAAGGGCCTACCCTTCCGGAGGATTTAACGAAATTATTTGCCCATCATGAATTGTCCCTTTTAGATGAGATCATCCGGGAAATGACGGATACTGATGACCTCGTATATGATACCATGGGAAGGTTGACCTGGAAAGCATTATGATTTGTCAAATCATTTTTAAGGCTCAAAATTCACTGCCTTTCCCCTCTTGTTACTCTCAATCGCACCTTCAATAATTTTCATTAAATCCAATGACTGCTCGGGTTTCACAATTAATTTGCCATTGTTACGAACCACTTCATAGATATTGTTGTAGTAGGTTTGATAATTTCCCGATATCGTTTCAATTCTTCCGGTGTAATGAAGACCATTCATTTCTGTATTCAGCTTACCCCAGAGTTTTTTTGGCTCGGCACCCCAATTGGGTTCATTAGGATATCTACAGTCTTTTAGCGCCTCTTCCTGAGGATCCAATCCCCATTTCAAAAAAGAACCTTCCGTACCATGCAATATATACCTTGGCCCTTGCTCCCGAACCATGTGACTGGATTTTAAGGAAACGTGAAGGCTGTCATATCTCAGTACTATATTATAAAAATCATCTACTTTTCCCCCGGTTCGTTCAACTCCGATATCGGCAGAAACATTAATTGGCATGCCAAAAAGATCGTAGGCCTGATCGATCATATGCGATCCGAGGTTATACACGATTTCAGCTCCCCCAAATGGCTCCTCTTTCCATGTATTTGGCTTGATGAAATTACGATAACGATCAAAATGCGATTCAAAAGACACCAGCCGGCCAAGCAGCTCTTCCTGTACCACCTTTTTGGCGGTCAGAAAATCCCCGTCCCATCTCCGGTTTTGAAATACACTTAATAATTGCTCATTCTTTTTTGCCAATTCAACCAATTCGGCTGCCTCTTCATACTTTATAGTAAATGGTTTTTCAACGACGACATCCTTTCCCGCTTCGATAGCCATTTTACAATATTCGTAATGCGTAGCATCCGGAGTGTTGACAATGATCAATTCAAGTTCATCGTCCTGGAGTAGCTCTTCAAAAGACCTTGCTATAGAAACATAGGGGTATCGTTCTTTTGAGCCTTTATTTGAGCGTTCAACAATTTTAACCATTTCAAATCCCGGATTTACATGAAGTAAGGGCGCATGAAATACAAGGCCCGACATGCCGTAAGATGCTATTCCTGTTTTGATTGGATTCATTTGTACATGTATTAATATTGAAAAAATTCCATTCGAAATTCATGGAAAAGTTATAGAAATAAAAGCCTCGAAGGGATTAATTTCGAATTTCCCGTCGAAATGGGACAGATTGCAAATCATAAAGGATTTACCGATCCAACCACTTTTTGAAATCCTGTACCCTTTCCCTACTTACTATTGCGTCCATTACCTTCTCATTTTTAAGATGAATTTTTAATCTATTGCTGGAATAAGAAATGATATCGGTGATATCCATCACGAGAAATAATATACTTTCGGTTAATGCGGAAAAAACGATTCGGATCTATCGTTTCCATAAATTGGTCCAGGGTATAATCCAGGATATATCGATGCTTATCACAAGAGAGTGCAAATGTGGCCTTTTCCAGGCTTCTAACCATTCTGGTTTGTTGATGATCCGTCGTAAGTCCCCTGTAAGTAAACATTAACGCCAATTAAGGGGACCCCATGCTTGTTGTGTACCTTAGGTGATTGTACTTTGCCCAAAAGCAATTTGTACAGACAGAAAAAATATTATCAAGGCATGAATCCCTTTCATATCAAATGAATTTATAGTTCAAAGATTAATGATTGGTCAGTGGGAAAATAAAAAAGAATACTGGGCTGTTACTTTAGGAGGATGAATCGTTATATACAAAGTACAAATTGAATACTATGCAGATAGTGCTTGTTTGATGAATATTCTTAAATTTGTATATGAATTGCGAATTTTATAACCATGTCAGTTATTTTGACTGAACCCTAAGGTTCGCATTGTTGTTTTTTATTTGTTATGAAAAAAACTCTACTTCTTCTTTTCGGACTTCTTTTCTGCGCAGAAATAGTATTTAGCCAAGGATTTTACAATAAAAACAGCAGTAGAAATCTCACGTTTTCTGCTGGCAGTGGCACCACGCATTATTATGGTGATTTGGCAAAATCTGGTGATCATTCCAATATCAGGCCCAACCTTGCTCTTGGCGCAAGGTATAATTTTTATCGATGGTTTTCGGGTGGAACTGAATTGACTTGGTTTATGCTTGCAGGAGACGACAAAACAGATCCGGTCAAAGAAATAAGAAACCTTTCATTTCAATCCCACAATTTTGAATTTAGCGGTATGCTTTACGCAAGTGTATTTGAAGAATCAGGAAAATTTTATATGCGCCAATTTGCAAATCCTTTCGTATTTGGAGGTGTGGGTTTGGTAAGTTACAACCCAACAGCCAAACTTGATGGTCAGAGATATAGCCTCAAAAAACTTAATACTTCAGGCGAAAGTTATAGCGGAATTACGGTGGCTTTTCCTGTTGGTGCTGGTGTTAAATTCAGAAT
>JAUUZS010000289.1 GCA_030589835.1 Cyclobacteriaceae bacterium | reverse complement strand
GCATTGACAGGAGCTATATTTGCCAAAGACAGGTATGTGATTGAATACACGACGAAGAAATTAAAAAATGCAGCCGGTAATTTTTATATCAATGACAAACCCACTGGTGCGGTCGTAGGCCAGCAACCCTTTGGCGGAGCAAGAGCCTCAGGAACAAATGATAAAGCCGGGTCAATGATCAATTTATTGCGTTGGGTTTCCCCACGGACGATAAAAGAGACCTTTGTGACTCCAAAAGATTATCGTTATCCTTTTTTGGCAGAGGAATAAAAGGAATATATAACTGTTTTTAAAAGTTAAACCGGGACATTCTCCCGGTTTTTTTACGGCATTTCAATATCGATCCATTCTGGCGTTTTGGTCGCAAGATACACATCATTGTAGCTGTCATACTTCAATCTCTCATAGATCATCGGGATGATGCTCACCCCATCATTTGACATTAACCCATACTTATTTTTTCGGGAAGCAATCACGAAGCCGTTATCCAAATCAACGATATTATCGAATCTTGGCAGGATCAATAACCGGCCTTCTTCGTTGATCAAACCTTTTTTATTCTCCCTGCAAGTGATAAATCCACCTGTATTCAGCCGGTTAAGCGAGTCATATTCACATTCTACAGTGATATTTCCCTGGGCGTTTATCAACCCATATTTTCCTTTTCGCAATACCTTACAAAGACCTGACTGGAAATGATGTACCGTATCATAACGAGGCTGTACCACCAGGTCTTCCCGCTTGTTGATGTATCCCCATCTTCCGAGGATTTTTATCGGCGCCAGCCCTTCGTTATAAAAACCAACATTTTCATATTGGTTAGAAATTCTCAACTTTCCATTGACGTCAACAAACCCCCAACGATCATCAATTTTTACACCTATAAATTCTTCTGTCATTTCGTTGATCGCCTCAAAACGATCGTCATGAGCATTCATTATTTGCCCTGACTTCGAGATGAATGAATACCCTCTTTCTGATTTTGCATAGTAGATACTGTCTTCGTGAAGGTCTGAAATCTCATCAAATTCCGATTTAATAATGCGCTTCCCTTCCTCATCAAGCAATCCGAATTTGAGCTCCAGGGTTTTCTCAAGATATCTTTCGCCATGTTTATAAAGAAAATATTCAGTCTTAAAATCAAAGGTTTTTGGGTAAAAAGCGACATAGCTCCCATAAGGTGATCTTATCAAATAGCGCATGGGGCCTATGATCTCGATATCCTTGTTTTGTGGTAATATCTCCCAATTCCCATCAAGGTTTAAGATTCCGTCTTCGCCTAAAAACTTCACCAATAATTTTCCATTCGTATACTGAATTATCGAATCATATTTGCAAAAAATAATCTCCTCCCCCAAGGTGTTGATTATGCCCCAATACTGGCCTCTTTTGGCCTTAAAAAAAGAATCGCCAAGCCAATCTATCTCATCATAAACCTGATCTGTGATTACCTCACCTTGATTGCTCACCAGGCTCCAACCCCGCTTGCCTTCACGTTTGTACTTTACTATAAACACCTGATGAACAAACCTGATTGAATCATATATTGGTTCCATAAACATGGTTCCATCAAAATACAAAATGCCGCTTTTCCCGTCCTGCTTTACGGAAATCCACTCACCAAATTGCTCCTGAATTTGAAAATTTGAAAAGGATGTCAGCAAACTATCTGACTCATGGATCAAGGCCTGCGCCTCACCAACCATTACCTTATAGATTCCTTCACCTTTAGGAATTATGTCGTCGTAAGAATATGTGGCCAAATGCTCGTATGTATTTTTATATGCATGCCATTCATGGAATTTCTGAGCCCGTATTATTCCATTTTCTAGGATCAAATCTTTATACTCAGGCTGAATAATAAAAGTTCCATCGTTGGAAATAAAGCCTTTTTTCCCATTTTGAAATGTAAGCAAAAAATCATTTTCAATCGTTTTGACACTATCAAGATTAAATCCAGTTAAATTGTTCCCGTCAATATCATAAACTGCTTTATGCTTATGATCAGTTACTTCATACAGGTTTGCGGTGAGTGCTTCAATCCGATCATATTTAATTGGAACAACAGGTTTTGAACTATCATCTAATATCCCGTAAAGGTATTTTTCTTGTTCACGGACCGAAGCTATCAAGTTATTATGATGCACCTGAAGCGTGTGATACTTAAATGCTATTACAGCATTTCCTTTTGCATTGATCACCCCGTAAACGATGTTGGTGTTATATGGAAGTTTTTTGGATGCTATAATCCAATTCTCATTAAACCGGGTCAAGGAATTATAAAGAGGCTCTGTGATGCGCTCATTTTTGGTATTCAAAACCCCCCAGAGATCATCTCTTTTGAAACCTATTACATTTTCGAGTAGCTGATCCCCTCCATTTGTCCATCCTAAATCTTCATATTCTGCCGGAATAAGTACTCTTCCTTTTCTATTGACAAGTCCCTTTTTATGATCTTTTTCAATAATTGAATACTCTTCCTCCTCTGCAGCAAAAACCCCGGATTGTGGTACGATATTCACCAATACGATTAGCAGGATTCCCTGAACTAAAATATTTCCTATCCTCACCTTTAAAAAATAACGTGTTATGACTTAATATTCAAAACCTGATATATGCACTAATATTGTAAAAATAGGTGATTTTGCACAACAATTAACGCAAAACCTCAACCCATCCATTACATCTGGTATTTTTATCATTAAATGTGAGTTGATAAAAATATACACCTGAAGCAAGGCTACCACCCTCCCAGGTATTTTGATAATTGTCCGACTGATAAACTTCCTTTCCCCAGCGATTGTAAATATATAACTCGATATCATCAGAGGCGGTAATTTCGAAGGTATCGTTTTTCCCATCTCCATTGGGTGATATCACGTTTGGGACAAAAGTAGTTACTGACCTATCATTTAGGGTTTTCATGTCAGAACAAAAAGATTTTACTGCCGTCAATGAGATCTCATGGATATTGACCGAATCTGATGGTGCATATTGATGAATAGGCTCAGGCTCTTCCGATACATTTCCATCTCCAAAATCCCAAACAAAGTCGCTGGCATTTTCAGAAATATTCTCGAATCTTAATACGGGGGTTTCAAGGCAATCATACACTTTCTCGACCAGGAAATCAGCTATCACCTGTGGTACAACCTTGATGGTGAGGGAATCTTCGCCAAGGCATCCGTTTGCGTCTTCAATATTTACGGTATAGAGGGTCGTCGTATCAGGTGTTATCAGTGGTGTGGCGGAAAGTGCATTTTGCATATCACTATCGGGAGTCCAGCTATAATGCACTCCTCCTTCAGCAAAAAGCATAATGCTTTCTCCCTGGCAAATAGAATCATCCGGCATAATACTAAAATCATAATCATAAACGGTAATAGTTCCTCTGGCTGTACTTTCACGCGTACAGGTATTGATATCGGTAGCAGTGAGCACAACTTGGTAAACACCGGGGTCTTCATAGGTGATCGTGATATTGTCATCCTGATCTGAGACGGTCCCTTCGCCAAAATTCCAATTAAAATCCTCTCCTCCCAGGCTTTCATTTAAAAATACGAGAGTTGTCGGATAGCATCCTTCCCTAATGCCTCTATTCGTAAAATCTTCCGTATCGGTATCGAACCTGGCTTGCAAAGATGCGAGGTCAAATTTGAACGCTGCATTGTTGCAATTGGAACTGTTGTTATTTTGGGACCACACATCTGCCGGCCAGGTAGGAAAGCCACTGCTCCCACCACATCCGCCACAAACCGACTGGTACACGATTCCTCTTTTATCAAATCTGCTGGTACCGCCATCGACATGCTCTCCTCTTCCATTTATTTCCCCAAAATATGTTCCATACAATAATTGCCTGGCATCCTGAAGCATTACCATCAAGTAAAAATCCGTGCCATCTGTCTGGCTCTGAAATGCATTGTCCGTGACAGGGAGACCAAAGGTACTCCCTCCTATGTAGCCATTGGCAGGCTGATTCAAAGCTCCGCCCCAGCCACTGATAAATATATTTTCACATTCATTCACCAAAAAAGCAGTAGGTGAAAAATCAGGTGAACCAGACCCGGAACCAATCACTGTAGAGAAATAGGTGGAATCGAGATCATTGCTGAGTTTATGAATAAACTGCCCTCCACTGGGATTGGAATATACCCCTTCAGTCACCAGGTAGTTGCCTTGAGTTTGTCCAAGCAAGTAAACGCAATCTGAAGAATCCAATTCTAAAAAATATACCTGATCGTAGTTTGGAGTGCCCACGAAACTGGATTTTAAAAGCTCAGAACCATCAGCGCTAATTTTCACCACTACTCCATCGATATCCTCGGCCGATGGTTTTTCAGTTTTGATCCCATCATCCATAACAGGAAAATCAATACTGTTGCTGCCTCCTGAGGCAAAGACATTGCCGTCCGAATCTACCTTAACGGCATACAGGGCGTCAACACCACTTCCTCCAACAAAAGTACTCCAATACAAATCCGTCAAATCAGAATTGAATTTCATGACCACTCCATCATTTTCACTGCCCCCGTATAAAGTTTGATGCCCATTTTTTATTAAAAAATCAGTCGAGCTTGTATTAGATGCTACGAAAATATTATCCTGTTTATCAACAATGACTTCGCCTCTAAACTGATCACCGTAATTTTTTGTCAGCGGCTTATACTTTTCCATAATGCCATCATTTTCGGACCCGCCAATAAATGTAGAGCCTTTAAGGGTGCGTCCGTCCTTTCCTAAAATTGCCAGAAAAATATCTGACCCATTCCTAAAAGGAATACCTCCTACCAGGCGATAAGCTTCTGTGGTATCATAAATGGGGTCACCACCAATAAAACCCGTTTGAAAAGACCCCAAAGTCATTGGGAAATCTGGTGAGCTCGTTGTGCCGTAGATCACCAATTCCCCTTTGCTGTTTTCAATAATGCTTTGTGGAGTTTCACTAAAGCTACCACCTAAATAGGTTGCCCACAACAAATTTTTTCCCGTCGAATCATATTTTAATATCCCTACATCCCATTCTCCTGCACTCTCAGGTTGGAATACACCCACGGTCGAAGGGTAACCAACACCGAAAACTATACCACCGGAATATAAATTTCCATTTGCATCGTAAGTAGCAGTGAAGCCCCAGTTGTCGGCATAAGAGCCCGAATAGGTGGAGAAAATCAGCTCAGGATCGATCACCAATTGCGCCTTACTGTCATACCCTTCAGGGAAATTGAAACTTATCATCTCATTTTTTAATTCAAATTCTGTAAGGACTGATTTTTTTTGAGTTCTTGAATTGGTGTACGAGACGGGCACGTTCTCAAAAAAATATCCATGAACTGTTCCGACCACTACTTTCCCTTCGTGGATCTTAAGCTCATCCTGGCCTTCATATTTCATTTGTATCTGATTGGGATCGGCGCCCGGAGAAACAATGAAGTCGTACTTCAGGCCTCCCGAGGCAAAGTAAATATGAAAATCAATCCCTTTATACATCTCTCCTATAATCAATTCGGAGTATGAAGTGACACCTGTTGCCCACTTTTGAGCATCGTTGCCTTTAAAAAAATTAATCTTTTCAGGAAAAGCATGCTTACTCAAAATTTCTGAATTATGGTTTGCTCCCTGAAATGAAAGTTCGACGGAGTGAATTAACTTTTTATTATTCGCCAGGGAGCTAATTCTGCTACCCGATTCATTTCCTTCAGTTAATCCTTCATGCCCTTTCTGCCCTTTTTGGTAAAACACATATTTCAATTTGTTTTTGAGCACATACAAATCTCCTCCGGGAATAGCCGCTTTATAAAATACATTTTTATCCCACTGACCCCGATTTTCAACAAAACGTATTCCTGCCGCCTCATGGGCAAAAACTTCGAATGATAAAATCCCAAAAAGGAATAATAATACTAGCAACTGTTT
>JAUUZS010000145.1 GCA_030589835.1 Cyclobacteriaceae bacterium | reverse complement strand
TTTTTTTAAAACGCACAAATTTCAATGACGTTATTTGTTCCGTCATTCAGAGGGAGGTATCGACCGATGAATCTTTTTGAAATGTCATTAAGACTCTTCGCTTCGCTCAGAGTGACGACGAGTTTTTTTTGCACTTACGTCTTTGGCAGGAGGTACGACGAAGTGATCTCCTGAATATGAGATTGCCTGCCTCGTTGCAAGGCAGGTATTCCTCCTTTGTTATGCTTCAAAACAGTGTATCGTACCATTGGGACACCACAATACCCGGCAGTACAAAAGAATATAACAAGACAATTTCTGCTATAGGCTTTATTGGCATAAAATTCCGGACTGTGCAATTGAGCCTGCGATAGAACAGCAAACAAAAACCGTCAAAAGTCCTTAAAAACCCTGAACATTTACACTTATATCGATATTCACTTTCAAATCAAATGCCGCAGGCCCTTCACTAAATACCCCTTCAATATATATCGAAATACCGTGATCTTCATCAAGCCACATCGACATGGTATTGAATTGAGATTCAGAAAGGTTAATTACATATTTTTTCCCATTATCAGATATTTCGCTCAAAATCAGATCAGAAACTGAGGCAGTGATCGATGCCGATGAAGCATCAATTTTACTAAAGCCAATTTCACCGGAAAAGGTGATCGAAGGATCCCCTTCAAAATTTCTTACCGCATAAGACAATTCGTTCACATTCCAATCCTTTATTTTATTCAGGTTGTCTTTGATGTCATCATCTGAATCTGCAGAAAGCATTGAGGTGGAACTATAGTGAATGTTTACATCTTCCCGGGCTTCTCGGACTTCCATAGTCGTAGATAGTTCCCCGTTGATATTCCAGTCCAGGAATGAGCATCTGCCTAAGATAAGAAGTGAGCAAACCAAGGTGAAAAGGGCCGCGTTTTTGAGTAGTTTTTGCATGGTATTTTTGGGTTTGATGAAACAGGACAATCCTGCGATAATTATTAATGCTTGCCTGGCGACGGACCAATGTCGCCAAGCTGTGACCTCCCATTTTTTTCTCGATAAAAGCTTGCATCGAATCGATGCTCGTTCTAGTTAATTGGCAACCTTTCAGATCTGTATGATTAACTCTTTGACATCGCTCTACAGACAGGATAATAGTAGGATGGTGAAACCGTATAACACAATGATATTACAGATTTAAGCCCTCAATACCCTTCAATAAACCCACCTGCTGCCTGATGAATTAAAACCCTGAAATCATTGCTCCATTATATTGCACCTCGCTGAAATTATCATCAAATAAGGTAGCTAAATTCACTCCCTAATCCAATTTTTTTTTACCGTATTATACCTTTCAAACCTATTTTTTTCAGAAGTCAATTACTTATGATATGCATAGTTATAAATCCTGGTACCCGGCACAGGTTCAGGATGCAAAAAAAGATGTCTGGGAATTATTCGACTTCATATCTGCTCAAGATTAAAGACCGTTTTATTTAAAACCCAAACAGATAATACATATCTGCAGATAAATCCTTATATTCTTGTTAGTTTTGCCCAATAATTATGAAAGTATATGCTAAAAAAGACAAAAATAGTTGCCACCATTTCTGACCTGAAGTGCGATATCGCCTTTATTAAATCGCTCAGAGATTTGGGTATGAATGTCGTAAGATTAAATACTGCACACCAAACACATGAGGACACCCTTAAAGTAGTAAACAATGTGCGGTCCGTTTCCGAAAAAATTGCTTTACTGCTCGATACCAAAGGGCCGGAAATAAGGACCACCAAGGCAAAAGAAACTATTCCTGTTTCCTTTGGGGATAAAGTAAAGATCATGGGTGATCCTGACAAGATTACCACAAAAGAGTGCATTTATGTCAATTACAGTGGTTTTGTAAAGGATGTTCCCGTTAGCAGTAGAATTTTGATCGACGATGGGGAAATAGAGCTTATTGTGGTGGAGAAAGACCAATCGGCGCTTATTTGTGAAGTAGCGAATAATGGAGAGATTTGTGGAAAGAAAAGTGTAAACATCCCATCTGTTCACGTAAAGCTTCCCACACTCAGCGAAAAGGATATAAATTACATCCATTTTGCTATCGATAACAATCTCGACTTTATCGCCCATTCCTTTGTAAGAAATAAAGAGGATGTCCTTGCAGTACAAAAAATCCTTGACGCCCGGGACAGCAACATCAAAATTATTGCCAAAATAGAGAACCAGGATGGGGTAGATAATATTGATGAAATCCTTGACTACGTTTATGGGGTTATGATTGCCCGGGGTGATTTGGCCGTTGAAATTCCTCAGGAGCGCATCCCTATCGTTCAAAAAATGATCATCAATAAATGTATCGCACGGAGAAAACCGGTGATCACTGCTACACAAATGCTTCATTCCATGATCCAAAATCCGCGCCCCACAAGAGCAGAAATCAGTGACGTGGCCAATGCAGTATATGATGGCACCGATGCCATTATGTTGAGTGGTGAAACAGCCTATGGTAATTATGCCGAAGAAGCGGTAAAAACCATGGCAAATATTGCTGTAGAAATAGAATCGGCTACCCCTCCTATTAAGGAAACCCCTCTTCTGATTGTGAACAATGAAATATCGGCATTCCTGGCCATATCTTCAGTAAAGGCATCTATTGAATTGAATACTAAGGCCATTATTGCAGACACCAATAAGGGAAGAACCGTCAGGGCCCTTGCCGCCTACCGTGGAAATAATATTATTTTTGCCCAGTGCTATGACAAGCGGGTTATGCGGGAGTTGGCATTATCGTATGGGGTTTACGCTAATTTTTCTAAAATGGAGGATACCACTGAAGCGTTTCTTTGTGATGCTTTGAATTCCCTTCAAAAGGAATACAAGCTTAAAAAACAAGACCGTGTAGTGGTTCTCGCCGGGAACTTCGGCGCATCACATGGCCCTTCGTTTATCGAGGTGAGTTCAATAGAAAACTTGAAAGAAAAATGTCAGAAGACGCTGGTCGCAAGGGATTTAAACATAAAGCATATTTAGAGTCCGTCTATAAACTCAAGTGTCTGAGCTAGAAAGTTCGAGTTCAAGGCTTGTGAAATTCGAAAAATGTGAGTTTACGTTTGTAAATGATCATTTTGAGGATGAACATAACGCAGAAATCGGACTTTATAGACAGACTCTATTTAAGCTAAAAAAGCTCGTTGGACCTTTATGTGGTAGCTGTCAGCATTTCATATCCTTTACTGAGGCTCGTTAGCGATTTTCATGCCTTACACATATTAATTCACTCCTTCCTCTCCTAGTGGGTTACAACATCTGATCAAGAAAAACGTGTCAGCTGCGCCAGGTTCCTGATGCAGATCATTGTTTATTCCTCGATCATTAGGGACTTTTATTGAAAAATATTTTTTATATGAATTCTCAACACACCCAAGGCCCTATGAAGTACCTGTATACTTTTCTTCGCATTGCTATCGGATGGCATTTTCTTTACGAAGGTATCGCCAAAATCTATACTCCGAATTGGTCTTCCGCATCGTATCTATTGAACTCAAGTGGTCCTATGGCGGGATTATTTAAAAGTATGGCCGCAAATCAATTTTCGGTATATCTGATTGATTATGCCACCATATTCGGATTGATCCTTATTGGCCTGGCGCTGTTCGTTGGCATTTCTACCCGGGTGGCAGCATGGTCAGGGGCTTTGCTATTAGCGCTATTTTATCTTTCGAACCCGCCGTTTTCACCAAATCCTATTGGTTATGGAGTTGAGGGGCATTATTTGATTGTAAACAAAAATTTAGTCGAGTTGCTTACCTTATTGGTACTGGCATTTCTTCCAAAACCATCGTATTATAGCCTTGATAATATTTGGAAAGACAAACCTGAGGCACATCCGGGCAATGTACTCGATGTGCCTAAAGAGGCCAATCACTACCTCAATCCTAAAGCTATGGACCGGCGTAACCTGATAAAAAATTTGATCTCCATTCCATTTTTAGGAGGCTTTGTATACAGTGTAGCCCGAAATTATGGTTGGGGGAGCCATGAGGAGAAGCATCTTCAAAGCCAACTGGGTGGTAGTGACGGGTATTCCGGAGCCACGGTAAAAATTACCCGGCAGCTTGATGTATCGGAACTTATCAAGCCCATTCCTTCCGGTTTGATCAAGGGCACGGAGATGGGCAGACTTATCTGCGGAGGAAATTTGATTAGCGGTTTTGCTCACAGCCGTGACTTGATCTATGTTTCCAATTTCCTCAAAAAATATTTTACTACAGAAAAAGTAATAGAAACCTTCAAACTATGTGAAGCAAGTGGCATCAATGCCACTGCAATAGGAACAGGTGAATTGGAGCGCAGTATTTTGAAAAAATACTGGAATGAAGGAGGAAAAATTCAATGGTTGGCGCCGGTTTATCCTGATGAAAAAGACTATAAAGCCATTATCGATCTGGCTATCGACCATGGTGCAATGGGTGTGATGCTGATCGGTAACCTGGGAGACAAATGGGCGCGGGAAGGCAAATTTGAGTTGATCAACAATGTGGTGGAATACACAAAAAGCAAAGGGGCTATTGCCGGTGTCGCCGGTCATGAATTGATTACTTTTCAGGGTATTGAGGAAAATGGCATTGATGCTGATTTTTATATGAAAACGCTTCATGAATCTTCTTATTGGTCATGGAGGAATGATGAACCCAAAGAAAAAATGATTATTGACAATTATGCTATTGATAATTATTGGTCTAGAAAACCTCAAGAGACCATTGATTTTATGGAGCAGCTCAGCAAGCCATGGATTGCTTTTAAGGTACTCGCTGCCGGGGCTTTTCATCCAAAGCAAGCCTTCAAGTATGTCTTTGAAAACGGGGCTGACTTTGCCTGTGTGGGGATGTTTGATTTTCAGGTTGTTGAAGATGCAAACATATTGAATGAAACCCTGGACAATCAGGCATTTCATCGAACAAGAAACTGGATGGCATAGCATGTATTCCTAAAATCTGCTATTTGGGTGATGCCTGGGGTGGACAAGCCTGCGCCCAATAGGATATGGAATTGCATTGGATAAAAGATAAGCTTGCTTAGAGTCAGTATCGTACAGACAACCCTAAGCAAGCTTATCTTTTTGGTATTATTTATTCCGCCTTACCGATGGTGGAATTTCCCAGTATACACCGATTTCTGCATAGGACACTAGCTATTGTAGTATCGTATTACCACACAAACCCTGCAGTACTGCAGGGTTTGTGTGTGTTCATCAATCGTTGCCTATGTTAAAATATCCGATAACTTCCTTTAATTGCGCAGCTTGTGAGTTCATCTCTTCGGCGTTACTGGCGAGTTCCTCACTTGCTGCAGCATTTTGCTGAGCGACATCATTTAATTGTTGCATGGTGCTGTTCACTTGACCTGCGCCATTAGATTGCTCACTGCTGGCAGCTGAAATTTCCTGTACCAGATTGGTAGTTTTTTCTATCTCTGGCATCATTTCCTTGAGTTTTTCCCCGGCCATCTGGGTTACCTTTAAGCCATTAACCGACAGATTGACAATTTCTTCGGCAGCACCTTTACTGTGTTCAGCAAGCTTACGGACTTCCGCTGCCACGACAGCAAAACCTTTCCCGTGTTCACCGGCACGAGCAGCTTCTACAGCGGCATTCAAGGCCAGAATATTTGTTTGAAAAGCAATATCATTAATAACACCAATTTTGTCAGAAATTTGCTTGTTGGCTTCAACCGCTTCTCCTGTCCTTTCATTTACTTCAATTAACCCTTGCTGTGCGGTCATTGAAATTTTTTGCGTTTGTGCGGCATTATCGTTGTTTTGCTCGATGTTGGCCGTCATCTCCTCCATGGTTGAGGACACCTCTTCAACAGATGCCGCCTGTTCGCTGGCTCCCTGGCTCATTTGCGTTGACGTAGAGCTTATTTGCTGACTGGCAGAGGCCATATTTTCTGTCCCTGTGATCACAGCAGTCATGATTTCTTTTAGTTTTGAGGACATATTATTAAGGGAATTAGCCAGCACACCCACTTCGTCTTGCTGATTAATTTGCAGGCTGGCGGTAAGATCCCCTTTTGCTATAGCATTGGCAAATTCGACACCCTTTATTAGCGGATTGGCGATGAGTTGCACGAGTACAATAATAAATATGACCGCTATGATAACTGCTAAAACACTTAAGGTAATGGAAATACGTACGATGTTTCTCGACGTCGTATCATAAATCAAGTCAGCCTCTACCATTTCGGTATGTAAGCTTGCCGCTATGGCATTTAGCAGGTCATAAGCCTGCGCTTTATAACCGTCTGCAACAGCATCCAATTCTGCGATGGCAGTCATATCCCCAGTGGTATCCTCCTCAATCAGTCTGATGAGATCGTCATAGGTACCAATAAAGGCCCGCATTACTTGCTTGGCTTCGGCAATCAACCTTTCCTCTTCGGGGGTATCTACGGAATTCTGAACATTTTCTAAATCATCATTGGTTTCTATTACCACCTCATTCCATTCCCGTTGGTTTTTACTCAATTCCCGGTTAATGATCGCATCGGCAAAAACCGAATATAGCTTATTTCCCATTCCTGCGGCTTCCCTGATCATTACGGCATCATCGGCCCTTTGTGCGGATTCGTCCTGCATTTTTCCCAATACCCATAACTGATACACGATATAGCCCCCCGACACTAAAAAGAGCAACACAATTGATGTAAAGCTAACGATGAGTTTTTGTCTGATTTTTAGATTTTTCATAATATAATTACTAAAGTTTTACTTAAGATCCCAAAAATGTTATAAATCGGCATTACCAGGAATGCCTCCTTAATTGGTTAATAATGGCTCTTTAATAAATTGTAGCAATTCTATAAAGCGATATTAACATTACAAATGCCCATATACAAGCAAGAATGAGTAAATGGCACTATAAAATGATCGAACGATAGGAATCATTGAGGGAACGGGAGAAATATTTGAATGATTGATAGCTTATAAGTTTTGAAGTGAAGATGACAAAAATCAACGAATACTGCTAAGTCCATTTCTTTGTTGCGGCCTGTCCTTAGCGAAAGCAACAAGCGACTTAGAGGTGTTTTAGCTCAATATTAAAATGCAGAGAGAGAGACTAAATCAATTAAGAATTGAAGCCACTACGGGGGAAGTCAACTGATACTGATTAAAAATGACTTAAGAACATTCGAACATTTGAATGGGGAATTTAGAATTAAAAGTGAGCGTTCTGAAATGCATTGGTGTTATAGGCTTTTCTTCAATTCATAATTCAATTGTTCTATTATTATTCTTACTTCTACGTTACGAGGATTAAACAAGCGCTGAAAGAGCGACAAATAATAGCCCGGTGCAACGCGCCGGTATCAATAGGAATAATGTTTTAGCCCTATAAGGGCGGAATGGGCCATAGCATCCACCAATTGAAGAAAAATCATTTTATTTCCGCTTGTTCGCACAGTTTAAAAAAGTCCTCAATTTTTTATCCACCAAATCAAAATAACAAAAACTTTTAATTCGTAATTTCACCGCAAAAAATAATGCAAGCAAATCTTCCCCTGGTTTCGATCATCATGGCGGTAAAGGATACCGAACCCTATCTGCATGCCTGTCTCGATTCCATCATCGCCCAGACCTACGAAAATTGGGAGTTAATTGCTGTCAACGATCATTCTTCAGACAATTCTCCTCAAATCCTGAAAGCCTACGCCGAGAAAGACCTGCGAATAAAAGTGTACCATAGCAAAGGCCAACTTCTCATTCCTGCCCTACAGGAAGCATACAAACATGCCAAAGGCACATTGCTCAATCGCATGGATTCGGATGACAAAATGCCGGATTACAAAATTGAAATCCTCGTTGATGAATGGAAAAAATATGGCAAAGGACATGTGATTGCCGGTGGCACAGAGCACTTCGTGGATGATGGAGAGGTTGGGGATGGATTCAGGCAATACGAAGCCTGGATTAACGAAATCGCTAAAAAGGGGATTCATTATCAGGAAATCTACAAAGAGTGCGTCATTCCTTCGCACAGTTGGATGGTACACCGGCATGATTTTGACCGTGTCGGGGCATTTGATCCTGACGTGTACCCTGAAGATTATGATCTCTGTTTTAGGTTTTACCGTAATAGGCTTAAAGTAATTGGTTTGAATAAGGTGCTTCATCATTGGCGCGACCGGTCAGATCGCATTTCACGAACCTGGGATTGCTACAAAGACAATCGGTATTTTGAATTGAAACTCCGATATTTTTATGAATTGGACCGGGACAAAGGTAGACCATTTGTGTTGTGGGGTGCCGGTAAAAACGGCAAAGACATGGCAAAATTAGTCTTGAAAAAAGGCGACACCCTCCATTGGGTTTGTGATAATCAGAAGAAAATAGGAAAGCACATATATGGAGTATTGATGCAGGACTTCAATTCGATACCTCAACTAAGCAATCCTCAGATCATAGTAGTGGTCTCCTCTCCTGAAGGAAAAATCCAAATTAAAAACCAGCTTGAGCTGTGGGGCAAAAAACCAGTTGAAGACTATTGGTTTTTTGCCTGATCCTGGAATTATAATATAGGATATCTTTGGCACATCGAAAAAATATGATTTTATACACCCAATTCTCAGTAGGATATTTCGGTCATCGACATTTGTGTATCTTGAATATATTCATTTGCCATTTCCTGGCGAATGGATTTGTATATTTTACTGAAACTGGTTTTTTCGTCGCTTAGCTTGCGTTGTAATGTGCGCAAACTCATATTT
>JAUUZS010000099.1 GCA_030589835.1 Cyclobacteriaceae bacterium | reverse complement strand
TTGCTTGATTTTGGTTTTTGAGCATTCAAGAACTTCCAGGTTTTTCAGTGACTCAACGGGCGACAAATCCTTTACATTCGTTCCGGAAAATTTTAATTGTCTCAATTCAGTCAATCCGCTAATAGGTGACAAATCAGAAATCAACGTGTTGTCCAGATCGAGTATTCTGAGCTGTTTGAGCGAGGAAAGCGCCTCAAGATCTGCGATCGGATTTCTGGGACATTTGAGTTCTTCGAGCTGTGTCATACTGATCAATGGGTGCAAAGAAGTGATTTGGCTGTCCGTAAATTTCAAGGATTTTAACCTGATAAATGCCGGGATTGCGTTGAGGTTATTGAGTGATATGCTTTTTATGATCAGCTCTTTTTTGCTGACCAGCTTATGAAGTTGTTCTGAAGAGGGCCTTCCTGGAAGCTTATAAGTATCCTTGAAAATATTTTGCCATTCATCATTCAAATTGCCCCACCAGGCCCTTAATGTTTCCGTTTTATACACCACAATGGAGCTGAGTTCATCAAAATCCAATTTTCTGAAATCTTCGTCTGTAACCATTGCGTGTTCAAAATACGCCGCCTTAAAACTTTTCAGCTCATTCAACGGTGTTAAATGTTTGACTTTGGTGTTGTTAAAAAAAAGAGTATCGATTTGAGACATTCCTGAAAGAGATGAAATGTCATCAATGTTTGTATTGTTAAAATTTATGACTTTTAGCTTTGTCAGATTTTTTATCGGGGACAGATCTGTAACCCTTGTATTTGCACCAACTATTATGCGTAGAGCGTGCAAATTTTCTACGGGGGAAATATCAGATACCTGGGTGCCAGAAAAATCTATTGTTTCGAGCTGTGGCAGATATTTTAGTGGAGAGATATCCATGACGTCAGGATTATTGCGAATATCCAATACGGTTATTTCCAGAATTTTATGTGCCAATTCTTTAGTCATAGCATCTTCCAAGGAAATTTTAGATCCCAAAGTATGCCTCCACGCCGCATCGATATTTTCCCAGAAGGAGATCAAATCGTCACTAATAAACAGGATTTTGACATCGGGTCTGATTTTATTGAAGCGTAAAAAATTCTCCATTTCGACTGGAGTGTGATCTGCGTGCACGATTTTTAAACCCCTCAGATTTGTCAGGGGCATTAAGTCATCAACTTGTGAATTTTCAAAATTGATTTCTTCTAGTTTATTAAGGTGACTAAGAGGTGTCAGGTCGTTTACATTAGTATTTTTAAAGGTTAGTGTTTTCAGCTTATTCAGGGATGAAATCGGTTCGAGCCCTTGTACGGAAGTGTTGGAAAAATCAAGATGGATCAATGATTTCAAATACTTTATAGAATCCAAACGTACAAGGTTTGTACTTGAGCAGTTCAATTCTTTCAGATATATAAGCTTATCTATTGAGGGGAGGCTGTCAATTACGGTGTGTTCCAGATGAAGGACTTCCAGATTATTGAAATTCTCAATGACCGTTATACTGCTCACCGGTGTGTTATTGAAGTATAACTCACGAAGTGATTTTGAATATCTCAGAGGCCTTAAATTTTCGACTGTGGTATTGGAACAGTTCAGTTTTTCAATGGTCGTTAAATTACGTATCGGGAAAAGGTCATTGATCTCCGAGTAAGAAAGGTCAAGATTTCTGAGGTTCTTCAGTTGGTCGAGTGGCTTAAGGTTGGAAATAAATTTATTTTCCGAAAGGTTGATATTCTCTTTTCCTGCGGCTTTTAGTACAAAATCAATGATGCGGATGGAATCAGTTAGTTGCTGGCCATCAACCATATAGGTAGAGTCTGAAAATTCCTGAATGTCACTCAGCATTAATCCCTCTTTAACTTCAATGTCCTGGCCAAGCAAGGATTGCCATTCGCGGTTCAATCCTGACCACCAATAGGTCAATTCCTCATTTCTGCTAAGTTTAGTAGTATATATGCTGGCAATTTTTAAGTCTTTATTTTCCTCATCGACATTCACCTCTATATACCTCTCCTGATCAGAATCGATACTGTCATGATCAATGGTGATCCCTTTGAGGTTTCTCATCATTTTAATTATAAAAAATAACTGGCCTTCATGGTTTAGGTCATGGGCAATATCCAGGATCGTAAATTCAAATTTTACCTCTTTAAAAAAGAAATCAATATCTTTCAGATATGCTTGTACGTCTTTGTTGGTGACCACATCCCGGTTTTCGTCCAGATCATCTTCGATCTGCACTTTGTCATCTTTAAATATCTTCGCATAACTTTCATTGATAATGACATCCTTTTCTTTGGCAGAAACCGTATGGTCCCCCAGTACATTCATGGAAAATTGCAGAAAGGATGCCATCTGGCGCACCTCTGCTTTATACTTTTCAATTTGCTCATCTTGTTCATTTTCAGCGTTTTCGGTAACCTCATCCTGGCCAATGGATACATTTGGCGAGACCATGATAGCGAAAAGAAAAAGGCAGTAGGCGATATATGCGAAGGGGCTAATTCTCATAATAAATGTATTTGAGAAGTTTGTCTTTCTGGTTTTCCGGAATTTTAGAAAGATTCGAGATAAGCCATCCGGTATTATAGCCTGGCCTGTTAAATTCCTTCAGTTGAAAATACCAATCATTAAGCTGGAAAAAATGAAAAGAAACTTTGTTTATGGTTTCAAAAATCAAATTCCCTTTTTTGATTTCATAAAGAAACAAAGTTCTGAAGTCCGGTTTAAACTCTTCGTCAAAATAATATTCAACGGTCTTTGGGTCATTAAATACCTTGATTAAATTCATGAAATCAAGCTCGTGACTCATTGGATGAAGAAATTTTGTGATGGCAGTTGAGTCTGTATAGAATAGTTTTGTAAACGGATAAAAGTACACATTGTTAATTACCCACTTTATGCCCAGGTTTTCTTTTTCTAACTCCAAAAACAATACAACAGTCCTGGATTGTCCTTTATACTTAAATTTTGTATCGACCTCGGCAAACCACCTTCCCCCGTAATAATCAAGAAAGGAAGGATTTGTGCTATCAATCACTTCTTTTTTGAAATCCTTTTTAAGGTTCTCTGTGATGTTTTCATTCTGCTTGTCAAATAGCATTTCCAGGTAATTTGACCTGAAGTCTTTACTTCTGTAATGCTGATTTCCTTCATAAAGCCTCCTGCCATCAAGGTCTTCTTCGGAATTGAATCGACGAAAAAACTGATTGATTTGTTTGGTTTCAGCATACATAAATGATTCATCCCCTAAATAGGAGGCAATATCCTGAGCTGAAACCAGTGTGCAAACAAGCTGAAGGATTACAAACGAAATTGTTAGCCTCATGGAGAAAAAGGAAATTTATTGATCAATATAGATTATCCCGGTTTAGTTTCTGTTACCCGGATATCACCTAGCAGCACATCCCAAAATCCTATAACCCTACCCTGGATCTGAGTTTGTTTTCGCTCTACATATACCGTTATATCCTTTTTAGTAGTGTCCACATATTTTAAGCCATCATCTGTTTCGCCTGTAAATCTTTGGTAAACGGTGATTACGCCCACATATCTGCCGTCGGGTTGCCTCACGAGATCACTGATATACTGTATGTTGAACCAATTTACGGTAACCCTGTCATAATTCAGTGCCATTAGCCGTTGAAAATATCCTCGAATCCCAAAATATTTAATGTCCTTTCGATTAAGGGATGATACGCCCATTTGGCTGCCTTCAGCAAATAATTCCAATGCGCGGTCGATAACCCTGTTGGCTTCAGAAAACGGGGTGTCTTTATTCCCTATAATGCTGATATACTTTCCTAAGTCCTTTACCTTTTCTAAAGCAAGGGAATCAATGGCCTGCTTTCTTTCCGGACTTATTTCAGGCTGGGCCAAAACAGATACTGTCACTCCAAGCAATAAAATGAGGCTTAAAAATATGTTTGATTTAATCATTTGATTCTGATTTTAAGTATTAAAAAAGAGGCCTATTTTTTTATTAATTCCAACTCCGTAATCTTTCCATTGGCATCATAGACTACGTTTTCAATTTTATTGTGTGATGTTTTTTGATCCTTCAAATATTCCAGGTACCGTCTTATCGTTGTTGGCCGATCGTAATCCACAATACCGCCAGACCGGCTCACAATAATTAATACCGGGGTATCTTCAGAGGCGAAAAGCTGTAGCGCTTCGTTGATATACCTGTTTGAAGTGGCCAAATTTCCGCTGGTAGTTATTAGCTTAAAATAATCGTTGAGCCCCTTTTGTTCACTGCCTTCGCGCCGGAGTTTTTCTTCCCTTTCCCTTGCCAGTTTGTCCGCTCTTGCCTTTGCCAACAATACCTCACGTTCTCGGCCTAACTTTTCTTCCACCTTAGTGATCAACTCTTTTACTTCAGGATCAGGAATATTCATATCTTTTATGGTCTTAAGACGATTCTGCTTTTCGGTTAGCGAATAATCTGTGTTATCACTAAGCAGCTCTTCGAGGTCAGCTTTTGCTTTGGCTATTTTTCTAGCTTCGGTGGCAGCAGCCTGTTCAAGGGCTATTTTTTTTTGGCTTTTACACGAAAATATTCCTGCACTGGCCACCACGATAAAGATTAAAATAAAAATTTTATGCAAGCTTTTCATAAATAGTGTTGAGTTATGAGATTTGAAATAATTGGTATGAATGAAATTATTATTTTTATAAATAGAATTCTGTAAAAACAAATTTGAATGTAAGGTACAAAAGTAAAAAAATAACCATGCGCTTTATATTTATTTTATGATTGCGATAAATATTACTCACTATGAAACGTATGTATAAACAAATAATTTTATTTTTAGAACAATAATTAATCCAAAAAATGTTAGAACATAAAAACAAGGGAAAAATAATTATTCATATCGAGGACGACAACGGAAAGATCAATTCCAGGATGGAGTTTCGGGGAATCGCCGGAAAAACAGACACAGTGCTAACCACTCTGCTGATTAATTTTGCGTCGCTGAGTATAGAAAAAGGAAAGGATCCAAAAGCACTGATTGATAAACACCTGACAAATATATTGCGTATGCTTGAGGGGAATAAAAAGAGTTGATATAAAAAAAGGAGGGAATTGATATTCCCTCCTTTTCACTAACCATTAATCAAAACCTCAAACTTATTAACTACCACAAATGATTAGTATGAAGTGAAAACTTTACCTGTGCAGTAAGCTTTCATGGTTTATTATATACTAACGATTTTGCCGGGGCAATGTTTGCGAATTACACCGCCAGGCAAAGTGAAATAATTACAAAATTTAATTCTCTGAATTATGCAACTCCATGAATGATTATCCGTAAAATTACTTAGATGCCAAAAGGAAAAACATTGACATCATTACTAAGTGTTAGAGGATAACCCCTAAAAAGCTTAATTTCGATATTAAGCAGGCAATTTAAGAAATTGCAATTAATGCCCAAGCATTAAGTACAAATGACGGAACCGTAATTCCGTCATTTTTATGTATAAGCTATCCAGTTTTTCTTACTTTTATTTTTATATGGCCTTAATCTCAGAAAGCACGTATAAACCACCAATTTGGCTGTTTAATGGTCACCTGGAAACCATTTATCCTCCTTTGTTCAGAAAGATATCCATTCCTGCCCTCCCAAAGACTATCGTAATTAACACACCAGATCACGATTATTTTGAGCTCAATTATTATGAGGGCGATTCAGATAAAACATTGATCCTATCGCATGGCCTGGAAGGCAATACTACACGACCGTATATCATTGGAATGGCAAAGCGCTTTCTTCTGAAAGGTTGGAATGTAATCGCATGGAATTACAGGGGGTGCAATGGAAAAGTCAATAATTCAATCAAATCGTATCACAGTGGATTTACTGAAGATCTGGAGGAGGTCATTAAGTATGCGTGTACCCGCCGGGCAACCACAATAGCGCTGGTCGGTTTTAGCCTTGGTGGAAATTTAACACTGAGGTACCTGGCAGGCGGAAATAAAATAAATAATCGCATAAAATGTGCTGTGGCATTTTCTGTTCCGTTGGATCTTCACCAAGGGTGCCTTGAAGTCTCAAAACCAAAAAATATTATTTATTCAAAGAGATTTCTTAGAACGCTAAAACGAAAGGTGCGGGAAAAAGCCAGAAAGTTTCCAGAGCTACACATTAAAAATCTCTCGAAGGTTAAGGATTTGATGACTTTCGATGAACAATTTACGGCTCCAATACACGGATTTGATGGTGCACTGGATTATTACCGCTCGTGCAGCGCATTATATATTCTGGAAAATATAAAAATTCCAACCTTGATTGTAAATGCCTTGAACGATCCTTTTTTGCCTTCAGCATGTTATCCCTATGAGATTCTAGATCCTCATGAGTTTATAACCCTCGAAACGCCTTCCCGTGGTGGACATGTTGGCTTTTGTTCTTTAAATGAAAGCGGGTTTTACTGGTCTGAAGAAAGAGCCTATGAATATATAACATCCGTAATTAAGCTGCAAGAGGAGGAAAACAATACATGATATGTAAAGAACTCAAAGACACGACAATGAAATCGCATTCTAAAGAGCCTACTAAAATTTAGGTTTATTTAATTCTGCGATCATGATAACTAAATTGATTTCATAACAATTCCTAAGTACCTATAATCAGATAAAAAATATGTGTGGAAGATATACCATTATTGCCAAATCAGAAGTGATTGAAAAAAAATTTAAGGTCGAGGTTCCGGAATCTTATTCTTCCACGTATAATGCGGCACCGACACAAATTTTACCCGTAATAACCAATAAAAATCCTTCACAGGTCTCGTTCTTCCAGTGGGGCCTGATACCAGCCTGGTCCCAGGATAAACGAATTGGCGCTAAGCTCATCAATGCAAGGGCCGAAACGATCACTGAAAAGCGTTCATTCAAAGCATCATTTGCACAACGAAGGTGCCTTGTGCTGTCAGATGGATTTTATGAGTGGAAAAGGTATTCGAAAAAATCTAAAGTTCCATACAGAATGCAGTTGCCTTCGAAGGCAATTTTTGCATTTGCAGGGCTTTGGGAGGAATATACAGACGACGACAATAATGTGGTGCAAACCTTTACCATAATTACAACACAGGCAAATAGGAGCATGTCACAAATCCACAATCGGATGCCGGTGATTCTTGATCCCAAATCGGAAGAGCAGTGGTTAAGTTCATCCCTGAAGCCAGAAGACCATCTCAACATACTCAGTGTCAATTGCGAACAGGAATTGGCGCATTACAATGTTTCATCTTTGGTTAATTCTGTTCGCAACAACAGCCCTCAACTGATCGTACCTACACCTCCTGCCGATCAATTCGGAAATTTGACTTTATTCAATTGACCGAAAAAATCCAGAGAGGTAATTTTTAAAAATCCACAGATAATTAGTGGGCAATAATCCAAAATCATTAAATTGGCACTTTAAAAAAATAGATATGAAAAATTCAAGAATAGTAGGAGTTGGTCACTATGTGCCGGAAAGGGTCGTTACAAATCAGGATCTTGAAAAGTTGATGGATACGAATGACGAATGGATAGTAGAACGGACTGGAATAAAAGAAAGAAGATATTTTGACTATAAAAAAGATACTTGTGCTAATATGGCTGCCAGGGCAACAGAAATGGCTTTGGAGAGGGCGAATGTTGATGTAAATGATATTGATCTGATCGTATTTGCCACCATTACGCCAGACTATATGTTTCCCGGATCTGGAGTATTGATGCAACGGGAATTAGGCCTGGACAAAAAAGCAATAGCCGCCATTGATATCCGAAATGCTTGCTCTGGTTTCGTATATGGATTGTCGGTTGCAGATCAGTTTATAAAAACCGGCATGTATAAAACAATTGCTGTAGTAGGAGCTGAAATTCAATCATCGGCCATGGAGTTTTCTGATCGCCAACGGCACGTTTCTGTTATTTTTGGTGACGGGGCAGGAGCAGTAATACTCCAGGCAACAGAAGAAGCAGGGAAAGGGATATTATCAACACATATGCATTCTGATGGAACTTTTGCCGAGGAACTTTATGTGAAAGAGCCGGGAAGTAGCCGAAATCCTGAAGAGCGGTTTTCCAAAGAGTTATTGCAGGGAGTAAATGCAAAACCTCATATGAATGGAAATCTTGTGTTCAAGCATGCAGTGGTGCGCTTTACCGAAGTGATCAATGAAGCGTTGGCGGCAAATGGCAAAGTAAAGGAAGATATTGATTTGCTGGTTCCTCATCAGGCAAATTTGAGAATAAGTAACTTTATACAGAAAAAATTAGGATTGGAAGAGGGCAAGGTGTACAACAACATTCAACGATATGGAAATACGACCGGCGCATCCATTCCAATTGCTTTGAGCGAAGCCTGGGAGGAAGGAAAAATCAAAGAAAATGATTTGGTATGTCTTTCTGCTTTTGGCAGTGGATTTACCTGGGCATCGGCACTAATTAAATGGTAACCTAAAATTTAATTGATATGATCACTCGAAACTACAACCCAAGTTCAATTGAAGTTCGATTCGTAGAGGTTTTGTGCGAATTGAAAGATGAAATAAATAAAAAACTAGGAAAAATTGACGTGTATAAAATTGAGAACAACACAAATTTAGATAATCCAACGATTGATTTTTTCTTAAAGGATCAGGACGGTGATGAGCATGAAATTGTGTTAAAAATCATACAAAAACCAGACGATGAACAGGAAGGGTGAAGAGTGGATTTGCTTGAATAAGAAATGATCTTTTCGTTTAATATTTATTTTTACTAAGTCTTAATTTTTCCATTATATCAAAGTAATAAACCGCAGAAACGGTCAGTACGTTATTGGTATGTTCAAAGTTATCTACCAGGCCAACATTAGGGATGCTTCCACTTTCAAACCCGCCCAAAAAGCTTTGACCATAAGAAAATCGAATATCAAACATTATATAATTTGCTTTATTTAAATCCCACACCAATCCGCCACCGGCAGTGAGCCCTAATTGTATCCGGTTTGCTTCTGCCACATTCAAATATTCAGAGGTGGTTTCTGGCTCGCCAAAATTAATTTTATAGGCATGTTCAATAAAGATATCACGGTCCCGCTCATACACTTCCATTACACCACTGCCGCCTAACCAATAACTTGCTTCAGGACCAAACTGTATAAACCAATTAAATTGTGGTTGTTCAAATTTCATCCTGAACATTACAGGAAAATCAATGTACTGATAATTTGCTTTATGGGTAGCGTAGTCATTGGCGCGGCTCTCAACACTTTTTCCTTTTACAGCGTATAATAGCTCGGTGTACAGCCCGAATTTTTCCTTAGTTTGAATTAAAAAAACAGCCCCGGCCGTATACCCGGGTTTTATTTTAGTATCGTAAAATTTTTTGTAATCTTCATCGCTAAAAGAAGGTTTAGTTGCATTGGCACCAGCCTTAAAACCAAAATACGTCTGAGCATATCCTCCAGAAATGATGCTGGCGAGGAAAAAGAACGCAGTAAAAAATTTTATTTTATTCAAGTTTCTCACGATGATATGTCGGTTAATTGTAACGATGGTGAAATAAAATTTGAATTCAAATATATACGTGTAATAAAGTCGAATACAGATTTTATTTTCATTATTCAAAATAAATAAATGATAAGTTAGAATGCCTTTTTTGCAGCTTTTAATAAATGACAAGCAAGACATAAGTAACTTTTTTATTAAAGTTAAACTATTCTGCTTACATCATTGCGATTAGAGGCAGTTTTGTATTGACAAAAACATATATATAATTATAATAATACGGATTCACAAAAATCTGACTATTAAAAGGCAGTTCCTGTGCGCTAACAGTTTTAAAAACCAGTATAAAAAATACGGTATGGAAAAATATTTTCATAAATTATTTCCAATATTAATTATTAATTCGCTTCAAATCCGCATAATAAGCGCTCAAACAATGCTCATGTTTTATGTGAAGCGTTATGAACCAACTGGAAATTGAAATATTCGCTCCTGAAAGTCAATTTATACGATATTCATTTCCAAACTCACTTTTCGGCTAGATTTGCCGTTTTACGAAGGTTAATTCTCCTTTCAAGGGTTTTTGATTATAGATCATCACATCGATATTTCTTTTTATAGCCTGACTATCTGTGTGT
>JAUUZS010000412.1 GCA_030589835.1 Cyclobacteriaceae bacterium | reverse complement strand
GCCCTTCATTGTGATTTTTTCTGAGAAAGTTTTGTTATGTTACAGTCATTACCTATTTTGTACTTTATTTACTAAATTAACCAGAACCTAAACCAACACATGATGACTAAAATTGAGAAGCCTTTAGAGCGGGCGACGGTGGCTGAAACCTGTAATTTGACCCTTAACATGGGCGAGGCCATCAAAGAAAGTTCGGTAGATGACAATTACCTGAATCAGAAATCAGATGAATTGAATTCCAAGGGCGAAGAGATGGAAACCTCCATTGCCCAAGACCAAAGCAAAGCTAAAACAGCAGAATTGGTGGATGCGGATAGCGAACGGGATGCCCTTATTTCCTCCCTTAAATTATTTTTACGTGCCCACATGAAATGGAAACGTGAAAACTTATCGAAAAATGCATCAATCCTATATAAGATTATTAAGAAACATGGCCTGGCAATGGCCGATGAAAATTACGAAGAAGAAACCACACTTCTTGATTCTCTCTTAGCTGAACTGGCGAAGCCAAATAACGTCCAATTTCTGGTAGATCTTAATTTAAGTGAATTAATTGCAGACTTAAATGCGGCAGAGGATTATTTCAAGAAGCTTTATCTCGAATCGGCAAAAATTGAAGCTACAAAAGAGACATTTATTGCTGCTACGATTCTTAAAAAGAAAATATTTGTGCTGCAAAAGGAAATGGTGAATTATTTAAATGCCATGCAAGGTGCCAATCCTGAAAAATACGCTACCGTATCGAAAAAAATTGCTGAATTGATAAAAATAATGAACCGCAAAATCAGGAATAGAAAAGGAAAACACGAGAATAAATAAGTCAGGAAATCATTTAAGCTGGTCACCGATTACATCAATATCATGGTCAATGACCGTTCCTTTTGAGCAACTCGCCAAGGCTATTGACGATTTGACACTAGTCATAATTAGTGCCTCTTTTAATGAGTAAGTCATTGCCATACTATTTAAAAAAAATAGGATTCTACCTTGAATTTAATAGAAGTTTGTAAATGAGTCGTCACTCAGAGCGAAGCGAAGAGTCTTAATATGGCAGCAGGAGAATGATGGTATGCAATGGTGGAATAAAAAATATTTGTATAAAATGGATACCAAAGTTTCACTATATCACCCTTCATTTCTCAGAGTCCTCTTCGAGTGACTCTGAGGAGGTGTAGGGATGCTATAGACACAAAGTTCAGGTGTTTCTACAAGAAGTTTTTTGTAGTAATCTAAAAATAGAAAGATGAGACGAAAGAATAAGAAAAAGGCCAACACACAAAACACAAAACAGGAGGAAAGGGCTCGTCTAAACCAATTCAAAAAAAATATCTTCCACTACCTCAAGCTCTTGGATGTCGAAGAAGTCGCCCCCTTGTTAGGCCAATCCACATACGAGGTTTTGTACAGGATGCGTGCATTTAACCTCCCCAAATTGGTATTGCCAAAGGAAATATTCATGACTGATGAAGATAAGAAGGAACTTTATTTAAGTTATGAGTCAATGATGACGGACAAAACAGAGCAAATTTATGAAGGACTCAAATTCAGCCCTAAGGAGATGGTCACCTACCTTACTTTAATTGACAGTGGTATAAAATTAAAAAGGGACAGTTCTAATGCAAAGGTAGTCCGGTTGGTGGAAAAGTATCTGGAAAAAGTTCCGGATTTTGATGTTACACTTCAGCAGGTGTTTAAGCAGATCACCGTTATTATGGCTACCCTGGGTTCACTTATGACTCGCATGACTAAAAGTTTGTGCTGGTTTCATCTCGATGAAATAAAAGATGATGATGTCAAATCACGGTTCATCATCCGGTTAAATGAGCACATCCCCGAGAAGCAAATGATGGTAATCGATCACCATCCCCGTCCTGTGTACCCTTTATGCCTGGCCTTTGCAAATGCAGGGCCTTTAGAAATAACTATCCCTGCCGAAAAATTAAATCTTCCCGACTCATTCACAGAAAAGAAAATTCCGGTTTTTCTCCAAAGTCATTTACTGCACCGCATGGAGGAAAGACTCGATTGTCTGCCAGGGTTCATATGCGAGTTTTACCTTTATCACAGTTTGGTCAATCCAAAACTCATCCATTTTCATGGGAAAATATTGGCTGAATATCTAATGGATCAAAAGGTAAAGCTTGGTTATATACTCCTGGAATTTCATGAGGATATATTGCTTGCAAAGACATTTTTGCTGCTATCCAACCATGGAACCCCCGAAGGTGAAAAGTTGAATGAAATTAGTGGAATGAAGAAGTTCGACCATAAATATTGGTCAATCGATAAGCTGAGTACCTTTCAATATTCTGATTTGAAAGATCATCCACAAACAAGGGAGATGTTCGAAAATGCAGGTTGCGGAAATCTTTTTGAGGAGGTGTCCTTTCCTGAAGATTTTACCGGCCAGACCTCCTCTTACCAGGCACGGCAAATGCTTAAGTATCTTGAAGGAGTAAATGAGGAAGAACAAGAAATGACAGCCGTTTCATTGGAATAAGCCGGTAGGTGAGATGAGAAGTGTATTATTAGTTCTGAACGCTCACAGATAGCGCTATGTAGTGTCTGTCCATAAACTCAAGTGTCTGAGCTAGAAAGTTCGAGTTCAAGCCTGCCTGATCCGGTAGGCAGGGCTTGTGAAATCCGAAAAATGTGAGTTTACACATGTAAATGATCATTTTGAGGATGAACATAACGCAGAAATCGGACTTTATAGACAGACTCTATGTAGTCTTTTTTAAACATGATATCAGTATATGAAACGAAGGAAAAAGAAAGTTAATGCTCAACATTCCAGGCAAGAGTATGAAGCGCGTTTAAAAAAATGGTTTTACCGTCTTTTTAATGGAAACTTTTGTTGTAAAAGACGCCCGCTTGCCTCACCGGCGACTGGCGACTTCTGACATTATCTATAATCTTTCATTAAAATCGGTGTAGAACCAATTGAAATATTGATATTAGTCGACAGGGTAGGCGGGATTGAGATTTGAAATTTAATTTTGTTATTTTTATGAACCCACCTGCGGCTGGCAGGTTCGTGGTAGAAACAAGACTATTTAAAAAATGGATCCAATATTAATTATATTAATCGGTACAGCGGTGGTGCTCTTCTGCATTATTGTATTAAAGTTACATGCAGTCATTTCCCTGTTGTTGGCAGCATTGGTAACAGGTTTGCTCACCACACCCGAACTCATCATTGACTATGCGATACATAGTGGTTTATCTGATCAGGAGGCACAATCACTTTCTGAACTCCCGGTAGGCAAGAGGCTTGCGATCGCTTTTGGAAACACAAGTGGAAAAATCGGCATTTTAATCGCCTTTGCATCTATCATTGGTACTTCGTTGATGCGAAGTGGCGGAGCGGAACGCATTGTACGCAGCCTGCTGGGATTGTTTGGCAAAAAAAATACCTCCTTAGCCTTTTTGACAGGAAGTTTTACACTGGCTATCCCCGTGTTTTTCGATACCGTATTCTACCTCATGATTCCTTTAGTAAAATCTATTAGCGTAAGAAACCCCAAGAAATTCGGACTCTATTTAATGACAGTTATTGCAGGAGGGGTTATGGCCCATTCGCTGATTCCGCCTACGCCAGGGCCTCTATTTGTGGCAGAAGCGATGGGAATAGATCTGGGTACCATGATGCTAGTAGGATTAATAATTGGAATCATCACTGTTTTGAGCGGTTATGGCTATGCTATTTGGGTAAATAGAAAATGGGATTTGCCCATGAGGGATACACCTGATATTACCATTGAAGAGTTGAAAAAATTTTCTGAAAAAGAGAAAAAGGAGTTGCCAGGATTAGGGATTTCACTATTGCCGGTTATTCTTCCAATTCTTCTGATCACCGGCAATACATTTTCGAAAATGATTGTGGAAGGCAGTACAACAACCCTTAGTTCATTTTCGAATGGCCTGGCAAACCTTTTTGCTACACTAGGAGACCCGAATATCGCCCTTGCGCTCTCTAGTGCAATAGCAGTATATTTACTTTGGTCAAGGCTGAAGGACATTAAAGTATTTCAGAAATATCTATATGAGTCTTTGACTAGCGCCGGGATCATTATCTTAATCACTTCTTCGGGTGGAGCCTTCGGACAGATGCTTCAACAGACAGGAGTAGGGATCAGGATTGAGCAGTTGGCGGCAAACTATCAAATGGCGCTTTTGCCCATGGCCTTTATAATTACCGCAGTGGTCAGGACAGCACAGGGATCGGCAACAGTGGCCATGGTTACGACCATTGGAATCATGAGTGGGCTTAGCAGTTCGGGCTTGCAATTTCATCCTGTATATTTGGCCATGGCAATTGGATGCGGCTCGAAAATATTTGCGTGGATGAACGACAGCGCTTTTTGGATTATTACAAAAATGAGTGGAATGAAAGAAAAAGAGACGGTGCGCCATTTCTCTATTTTATTATTGGTCATGGGCTTTTCAGGCCTTATTGCAGTCATGATTCTGTCCAGGTTATTTCCTTTGGTTTAACCTGCATAATGCAGGGAATAATAATTGATACTTGTAATGAGTTAGGAATCATGGCATTGACAT
>JAUUZS010000048.1 GCA_030589835.1 Cyclobacteriaceae bacterium | reverse complement strand
ATCAATTGACCTTGTGTGGCGTCGTATTCCGCTTGTTGTTCCAATTTATAATTCCGATCCAATAGAGTTATCTTACCAGATAGCATATATTTTTTCAGGATGTTAAAGCTGACATCCTCAGAGTTGGAATTTTCAAATCCGGTCATCAGACGTTCAAAATTCAACTTTTCATCTCCATCACAAATCATAAAAACGATAGCATCCTTTCTGTAAAAAGTGATATTTTCAAGACCTACTTTGGAGAGTTCTTCTTTTGAAAAGGTGGCTTGACTGAGCTGGCCTATTTCCGAATCAGAAAATTCATTCGCATAAAAACCAAAGCAGAAACGCCGAATATGATGTGCCTCAATTTCAGTTTGGCAGGATGAAATCGAGGCTATGATAAAAGCAGAAAATATGAATTGATGAATTCGATTTTTCATATTGAAGAGATGTTATCTGAAAATGATATACAATAAGATCATTACGAAAGCCAATATGCCTGCCAAAACCCTGGGGTCGGTAAATGTTGAAATTTTTCCTTCAGTAATAAATGCCAGCGGTTTTTTTAAGGTCATATATTCTAATACTTCACGTTCTGCTGGTTTTGTGAATTGGCTTACCACAAAATAAAGAACAGAACACAATACAAAAAGATAAAATGCTTTTAGCATAAAGTGTATGCCCATTACATCCGTGATGTATCTTTTGCCGGCGATCATTTCAAAATCTAAGCCAAATGCAATTAATCCGAAAATAAAGCCGAACAATAGTGTATATAAACCTGCCTTGGGGGTTCCTTTTTTAGATAATATGCCCCATAAGAACACGGCAGATATCGGAGGGGATAGCACTGCCAACAGATCGTTGATCGCCTCAAATATACTTGGGAACTTTGCGATCAGGGGTGACCAGGCCACGGCGATAGCCATTACTACAAAAATGGTAACCCTTCCAAGAACCAACAATGTTTTATCACTGATCCCCGGGCGATGTTGTTTAATAATATCCAGGGATACCAGCGTCCCGGAGCTGTTTAACGCAGATGCAATAGTACTCATTAAAGCCGCTAAAAGTGCCGCCGCCATCAGGCCTTTCAATCCCACGGGAAGAATATTCAATATTAAAAAAGGCAGTGCCTGATCCGCGATTTCAATTTTATCTTTAAATAAAATATACGCGAATATCCCTGGGAATATCATAATGAACACAGGGAGAATTTTTATAAAACCTGAGAAAATGGGGCCGTTTTGAGCATCTTTTAGGCTTTTAGCGGCCAATACTTTTTGCACGATGGTTTGGTCAGCGCACCAGTAGTTCAGTCCTAAAACCGGAATTCCAAGCCAAAATGCCCACCAGGGCAATGGGGAATTGGATGAAGTATGAAAAATGCTCAGCTGATCGGGTTTGCAAGCGGCTTTCAGTTCAGCATATGAAGTAATCCCATGTTCAGGAAGCGCCATCATGGCAAGAATGGTGATGATCGTTGCGCCGAAGATAAGTATGATAGACTGTATGGCCTCGGTCAATACAATCGCTCGTAGTCCTCCAATAATGGAATAGATGAGTGTTGCGATGGCAATAGCAAAAATTGCTGTATATCTTCCGATGCCAAAAAAGTTCTCAAATACCAGAGCCCCGGCATAAAGACTGACTCCGATATGAAGAAATAATGCTGTAAATAGCGAGATCACTGCCAATACACTTCTTGTGGATTTGCAGTATCGTTTTTCTAAAAATTCCGGTAGGGTGGTGATATTTGTTTTAAAATAAAAAGGTGCAAATACAAGCGCCAGGATAATGAGCATAAAAGGGGCGGACCACTCAAAATTGCCCCAAACGATGCCATCACTAAATCCCTGTCCGGCAAGGCCTACCATATGGATGGTTGAGATGTTAGCAGCAAACAATGCAGCACCGATCATTGGCCATTTCAAGGAGCGTCCGGCAAGGAAAAAACCTTCGCTTGAACGGCTTTCCCGACTTAATCCGGCATAAACGCCAATGGCAATTATTGCCACAAGATAGACTGCCAGAACGATATAATCTATTAGAGATAAGTTCATAATCTTTGGGCTACGGACATTGACATTGTTTTAAGATGATAAAAAAAATAGGGTGTTTGAAAAATTGTATATGCCAAAATACGAATAATATCCATGACAATAGCCTAATTGTTACAAGGGGGTGTACGACACTTAGCAGATTTTGCAGAAAACCTATATGAGTTACCACAGTGCTTTAGCCCGTGGATAATAAAATATTCCAAATTGGCTTTAGCCATAAATTTGGATGCGGTGTTTTTGGCTAAGGAACTGTAAAGAAATAAGTTGTTTATAAATGCCTTATTATTTTTATTCCTGACAAGGCATAAAATCTGTGCATAGTAGCATTACGCAATGATTTTATAACGTAATCAGGGGTAAAAATAATAAGGTAGACTGAATAAGTTATTTCTTTGCGGTTCCTAACACCCAATCTGCATAAAACCGCATTACCGCTTCCTTTTCCAAATCATGGTGAGGTTCATGAAACGCATTGTGCCAAATTTTGAATTCTGCCTTCGCACCAAGATTGTTTGCATACTGTTCGCTCCCAAGGGTTGTGGTGATTTGATCTCGATTCCCATGGCACACCAAGACAGGGATTTTTACTTCCTGGGCCTCATGTATAAGTCGCAATCCATTTTGGAATAAGGCATTGAACAAGGCCAGGGAAATTTTGTCATGCACCAGAGGATCTTTTTGATAGGCTTCTACTTCCGAAGATACACTTGATATATTTTTCGTATCGAGTCCGTTTGATTGGGTTAGCGTAGGAAATAGTGACTTCAGCCTTTTGATAAGCTTAATTTGCCATGATGGAGGAGGGCTTGCAATCTGAAACCATGCAGAAGAAATGATGGCTCCATTGATTTCCTTTGATTTTATTTTATCCAGATAACTGGCTACAATTTGCCCTCCCATGCTGTGGCCAAACAGAAATACAGGAATATCTAAAAATAAATTTCTGCACTGCATTAGGGCATATTCCACATCTCCGACTAATTGTTCCATGGATTCGGCATGCCCCTTTTTGCCTTCCGATTGGCCATGGCCACGATGGTCAAAGGCAAAAACAGCAAGCTGACTATCGGTGAAAACTTTTACCATCTCCTCATATCTGCCCATGTGTTCACCCAATCCATGAACAATAAGTAGTACTGCCTTTGGAGGATCGGTGGGTTGCCAGGCCTTGCAAAATAGTTGTGTGCCACTTGCCGAATGAATCTGATAACTTTCCATATCGTGAATGTCGTGTTTTTGGTTTGGGTATAGGGTTTAAAATTACGATTATTTCACTTCTCATGTGCGCGTAGTTCAATTAAGTTGAATTAGGTGAATATAATACCATGATCAATTTGAAAAATTGTTTTAATTGATCTAAAATTGTGATAAATCAGTTGCTTTGAAAAAGACACTCGTATTACTTTTTGTTATTGTCTCCATAACCGCCGGGGCTTTTTATTATTTTAAAATCTACCGTCAGGAAAAAGTGGATGTTTGGCAGTTGGTTCCGGCCAATGCAATCCTTGCTTTTGAGAATACCAATCTCATTGACAATTGGAACAAGGTCATCGAAAGCTCCATTTGGCAGACCATACAAAAAGTGCCCTATTTCCAGACCTGGCAAAGTGGATTGATCATGGCAGATAGCCTGTCGGGTAAAGATGGTTCGCTAGATAAATTGTTTAGAAACAAGGAATTTATTATATCAGCCCATATTACTTCTTCACAGGAGTTTGTTTTTCTCTTTTATCTCGATTTTAATGATAAAGGTGGAAAAGCGGTTTTTAACAAGGTGATCAACAGCCTTCATACAGAGCGCACCATTAGTCGCAAATCAAGGTTCTATCAGGGGGTCGAACTCATTGAACTGGCAGATAAAGTCAAAAAAACCTCTTTTACCTATTTTATATATAAAAATGTGGCAGTGGGTAGTTTTACTCCCTTTCTAGTCGAAGATGTAGTAAGAAATGTAACGGATGGATTTAAAGACACCTTTAAGTCACAAATAGCGGCACTTCATGGAATTTCCAAACTGGAAAATGATGAAGGGAACATATATATTGATTTTGCAAAGTTGCCAGATTTGTTTGCCGTATTGTTGAAGGATGGGCAAGATACCAAAATCAATAACTTAAGAAAATTCACCGGAGACACCTTCCTCGACCTCAAGGTCATGGATCATGAGGTATTATTCAATGGACTTAGTGTAGTTGACCTGGCAAGCAATAGTAGCTATATGGGTACATTCAGGAATCAAAACCCTGGTGAAATCAAGGTTACGAATTTTATGCCTAACAATACTGCATTGTTATACCATATTGCTTTCAGTGATTTTGCGGAATGGCAAAGTCAATTAAGCAAATATTGGGCTGTTTCCAGTAATGATCAATTTCAAAGATTTTTGGACTTTGAACAAAAATATACCCTAAATCTGGACTGGATCAAAGGGGAAGTAGCAAGTGCGATTCTGGAAACTCCCAACAAAGACCAACCCGACCGCTTGATTTTTATAGGTGCAGATGATACGGATGTTGCTTTTGACATCATGAATCACTTTGCCGAAGCGGTAAGTCAGGAAACAAAGGATTCGGTATATGCTGAAATTTATTACGACCGATCTATCGTGCAGATAGCCTATACCGAATTCCCTTCTCTTATTTTTGGGCATTATTTTACTGGATTTGAAAATTCCTTTATGACCTATTATAATGAATATTTGGTATTCGGCAATTCTATGCAGGTAGTGAAGCATTTTCTCAATGAGCTTGAAAATGAAAATAATTGGGGAAAATCGGTAAGACAAAATAATTTTCTGGAAAACACCCTTAATGAGTCCAACTTTAGCCTGATGGTCAATACTTCTTATTATTGGCAAATGATCCTTGATAATTTGAATGATACGTGGGCTGATTCGTTTAAAATGTATGCCAGGCAATTCAAATCTTTTGACCGCATCGCCATCCAAATCAGCAATCTTGATCAACGATTTTACACGAGTATTGCCGTTGGCCATCAGGAGAAGGTGGCTGCGCTACCTAAAAACAATAGATTGAAAAAGACACAAAGCGTATATGCCATTTCCCCAATAATAACAAAACCATTTATTGTTAAAAACCATAACAACAACAAATTTGAAGTGCTGCTGCAAGATTCCCTGAATATCCTTTATCAGATTTCAAATGAAGGAGCCGTGCTGTGGGGAGATAGTATAAGGGATAAAATTGTATCTGAAATATATCAGATGGATTATTATAAGAATGCCAAGCTGCAATATCTGTTTGCGACAAAAAGCAAAATTCATCTGCTCGATAGAAATGGTGATTATGTTGAAAATTATCCCGTAACCATGAAAGAAGGAGTCGTCCTCGAGCACCTTTCTGTAATTGATTACGATAACTCCGGAAGATATCGGATTATGGCTGTGAGTACGCTTGGAGATATCTATTTGTACGACAAGGAAGGGAATAACCTTGATGGCTGGAAACCAAAACCGATGGGAGAAAGATTGGCCATTCCGGGATTTCATATTCGTGTAAAAGGTGGGGATTGTATGGTCGCCCTGCAACAAAATGGGGTGCTTAATGTAATGAACCGAAGAGGCGAGCTGTATCCGGGATTCCCCATAGATTTGAAAACACAAGTTAACAAAGGGCTTTTTGTCGATATAGGTAATGACTTTAATTCGACGTCCCTGGTATTGGTTTCTGAAGAAGGAGAGGTGATAGAAGTTAATCTGAAAGGGAAAATCATGAAGCGGGAGCAGATGTACAAACCTACCAAAGAAAGTAAATTCTGGCTGGTAAAGGATGCCTTGAAAAAAACGTATGTCATTGCCAGGCAGGAGTATAATAAATTAAGCATATTAAACAGAAATGGTGAGATCATCATGGAGAAGAACATCATTTCTTCCGGCAATTTACAGGTGCAATATTATAATTTTAGTTCCGATAACCAGATTACTGTGATTCTTGATCCGGATCAGGAGTTTGCTTACATCTATGGAAAGGATAATAAGCAAATTACATTCGAGCCATTGGAAAGTAGCCATAAAATTGGTTTGCTCTATTCCTCAAGGAAAAAAGAATACCTGCTGTACAGGTGCTTTAAAAATAATTTTGCTGTTGAAACTTTTAAATAATCCTAAATCAACTTATTATGAAACAGGAAAAGCCTGAGATTACAGTTGAGGCTCTGCACAATGGCATAATGTTGGGCATCGGATCGAGGAAAATAGTCTTGCTCATGGAAATTTTAAAAATATAAACAGATGAAAATACGGTTAATATTTTTTTTGTTGGTAGTAAGCTGTTTTGCCGTAAGTGCGCAAAACTCGAAAAATTCATCCCACAGCCTTATTTCTCCTTATCAGTCCATGCTAACACATCTGAAAAACCTTGAGGAGGGCAATTATCACCCTGATTTAGCCGCTAAAGTTTTTAATCCTAAAAGTGTTGATGCAGAAAGGGCACAGGAAATGGCCCTTCAGTTAGTGCAGATTTATAAAGGTGCGGGTATTGCAATTTCTTTTGCAAAGATACCTCACTACCCGGACTATCTGGATTCGCTTTCTGGCAATAATATATATATTGTCAATGCAAGTTTGCCAGAAATTTACCTGGAAAAGGTCGACGGTAATTGGTACTATTCAAATGAAACGGTAGAGAAAATCAATTCGATTCATAAAGAGCTTTATCCTTTTGGCGTGGATAAGCTTTTGGTGCTTTTGCCAAAGCTAGGAACCACCATATACTTTGGGCTTCATTTGTGGCAGATGTTTGGCATCCTGATCATTATCATTGTGTCATTGGTGATACATAAGATATTTACGCTCGTCATCGAGAAAATAATTATTCGGTTTTTAATAAAAAGAGGGTACAAGAATGTCGCCAGACGATACGTGGCCCCAGTTGCAAGGCCGATGAGTATATTAATCCTATTTCCATTACTCTTGTTTTTAATTCCTGTTTTGCAGTTGTCCATAACGATCAACAATTACATACTTCTTTCACTCAAAGCCTTATGGCCCGTTTTTGCCATAGTTGTTTGTTACAGGATCGTTGATATCTTGGGGATGTACATGATGAAACTAGCCGATAGGACAGACAGTACTTTAGATGACCAACTTGTGCCTTTGGTAAGAAAAGCACTTAAGCTCTTTGTGATTATTGTTGGCGCTTTGGCCATTCTTGCTAACCTCGATATTGACATCCTTCCATTACTTACAGGACTGTCTATTGGCGGTCTGGCTTTTGCCCTTGCTGCACAGGACACCTTAAAGAACTTCTTCGGGTCTATCATGATTTTTATCGACAAACCCTTCCAGATCGGGGATTGGATTACCTCAGGAGATATCGATGGTACCGTAGAAGAGGTAGGGTTTAGGGCAACAAGAGTACGCACCTTCAGGGATTCTGTCACCTATGTCCCCAATAGTTTAATCGCAGATAAAACGGTCGATAACCACGGGCTCAGGAACTACAGGAGATTTTATACTCAAATTGCTATAAATTACGACACACCGGCAGAGGTAATTAATGCCTATATTGATGGCTTGAGAAAAATTGTTGACCATCACCCGCATACCAGAAAAAATAATTACCATGTATATCTGAATAACATGGCAGATTCGTCATTGAATGTGATGTTTTATATATTTTTTGAAGTGCCGACATGGGGAGATGAATTGAGGTGCAGGCATGAAGTGCTGATAGAAATCATTAAACTTGCTGAAGAGCTTGGAGTGAATTTTGCCTTCCCAACCAGTACCTTGCACATGGAAACATTTCCCGAAAAAAAGAGCAATTCACCAGTATATGAAAAAAATCCTACTCTGCTGAAAAAACAGTTGCAGGCTTTTTTATCTAAACCTAAAGACTGGAATGAGAAAGGGAATGAATCTGTAGATAAGAAGTAGAATGAGAGAATGATAGAATAGCAAAAAATAGGCATATTTGATTTCGTAGTTTATACTTAGCGTACCTCTGCGTACACTTTGCGCACCTTTGCGTGATAACCCATTATAGCTCAGGCAAGAATTACGCTAAGTTTCGCAAAGAAAATGCAACCCTGCCGGCCGGCGAGGCAGGGTTTCGCAAAGCGATTACTCGCTTAAGTTTAAACTACTTTTTACCTTTTATAAAAAATGCCAAAAATAGCATTTAATCATTCCCTGCTTTCGGTTAAAATAAAGTAGAATAGTTGAAATAAATAAGAAGCAGATGAAATTCGCAACCAAAGCTCTTCATGCCGGCATTAAGCCAGATCCTTCCACCGGATCGATTATGACACCTATATTTCAAACTACAACATTTGTTCAGGAATCACCGGGAAAGCACAAAGGGTATGAATATGCAAGATCGAAAAATCCAACAAGGGATGCGCTGGAAAAGAATATAGCTGCCCTGGAGAATGGAAAATACGCATTGTGTTTTGCCTCGGGAATGGCAGCTATCGATGTGATCCTCAAATTGTGTAAACCGGGTGATGAAATAATAAGTACTAACGAATTGTATGGAGGAAGCTACCGGATTTTTACTAAAGTATTTGAATCATTTGGGATTAAATTCCACTTTGTTCACATGAATGAAAAGAAGGATATTGAAGCGGTGATCAATAAAGATACCAAGATGATCTGGCTGGAATCCCCGACAAATCCTATGATGAAGATCATTGATATCCGAATGGTTGCTGAAGTAGCCAAAAAGCACCACCTACTGCTGGCTGTGGACAACACCTTTGCCACACCATATCTGCAAACACCCTTGGATTTGGGGGCCGATATCGTTATGCATTCGGTAACAAAATACCTAGGAGGGCATTCTGATGTGATCATGGGCGCCATTGTAGTAAATGAAGAAACCCTTTATGACCAAATTTCTTTTTTACAAAATGTCTGCGGGGCGATTCCCGGGCCTAATGATTGTTTCCTTGTCTTGAGGGGAATTAAAACCCTTCACCTGCGTATGGAACGGCATTGTGAAAATGGACGTATAATCGCCGGTTTTTTAGCCGGGCACCCAAAAGTAGAAAAGATATACTGGCCGGGAAATGAATCTCATCCGGGGCACTTAGTGGCCAGACAGCAGATGAAGGATTTTGGAGGAATGATTTCATTTACATTAAAAGAAGACAGCAGGCAAGCAGCTTTTGAGGTGCTGGAAAAATTTGAGTTATTTTCCCTGGCTGAATCCCTTGGCGGAGTCGAGTCTTTGGCCGGGCATCCGGCAAGCATGTCCCATGCATCCATTCCAAAACCTGAAAGAGAGAAAATAGGCTTAAAAGATTCCTTGATTCGCTTAAGCGTAGGTATTGAAGATGCCGATGATTTGATCGATGATCTGGCGAAGGCTTTGGGGTGATGGACTGGAAAGGGGTAGGCAGTAGGCAGTTAGGCAATGGCAGTGGCCCAACTCATAGACATGATCCTCAAGTGTGACGAGGGAATGATAACTAAGTATCTCTGATCTGGATTATGGGCAATATTTTTAACACTTTTTAACAAAATATTTTGCATTACGTGCAACTTTTTCAAGTACTTCGACATCTAGTAAGTAGATTCTTTAATTCCACTATGAAAAAAGAAATTCTATATTACGCTATATTGATTGTCATCATTTCCTCTTTGTTGTTTTTTGAGACAGATTTGTTTGATGGTAATGCGCAAACCTATTCCAAGATCATTGATGTGGAAACCTTTGATAAATTGGATATTGACCTTGCATGCAATATTTATGTGTCTATAGGTGAAGAACAAAAAATTGTGTTTGAAGGGCCTAAGAAATATATTGACCTTGTAGAGGCCAGGCTTGAAAATGGAATTTTAAAGATTTCTGCTAAAGAAGCAGGGATTTTAAGAGAACTGCTGGGCACAAATAAACGCGATGCCGAATCGTTAAATCTCTATATCAACCTGACAGATACCAACCAATTATTAACGCCAAAAAAGGGGACCCTGATTTCAAACGAGACCTCTCTTTATCTGGAAATGGACCTTAATGAAAGCCTGATGCCCAGTGCCAGCATAAAAAGCATACTGAAAATTCTGAGAAACCAGTTTGGAATTATTCAGGTTTCATAATTTCATCTGATCCTGCCAACTCATTTTCGTGGGCAAGTATTCCTTTTACGATTAGAAATTGAGCGCCTATATATGTTGCCATGATCAGCAACCTTGCCTGCACGATAGGATTCATGAATTTGTCAATTGCAATCATTGCGTCTGACATGATAAAAAGTAAAGCTCCACTATACACCATGATAAAGCTTTTGTCCATGGTCCATCCACGCCGTAAAAGTGCTGCAATTGCCATAGAAATGATTACGACGGTATAAGCCAGTACCGGAATCAGCATATCACCCAGAAAGGGATGCAGCATATATATAAGGGTGCCGCCAATAAAGATCAGGAAAACCAATCTGGTGTGTACAAATGATCTGTTTTCTGTGTTTCTTTCCTGATATTTTGCGATCCTGAATCCGAAAATGTAGCATAGATGGGCGATGAGGAAGGCAGCAAGGCCAAAAATAAATAGGCCATCAAATTTTGGCTGGAGCATTAAAAGCAGATCGCCAATCCAGGAAAAAACCAGTGCGCCAACAATATATTTTGAAAGTGAGTCCGTTTTGCTGGCTCTGGCAAAAAGATAATACAGCATCAGGGTGACCATGAGAAATGGCTTTGTAGCAAAATCAAGCCACTCGGTATGCACTACCTGTTCGATGAGATTTACAATAGAAAATAGATAAAAGGCATATAGTGAGTAGGTTGAAAACTTTTTTCCAGACATGATTATTTAATAATTATTTTAGTTTTCTCTCCAGGATTTAAAAAAGACTTGGAGTTTCTTAAGTCAAATATCAATACTTATAATTTCTTAAATGGCAATGATGTTGTTAATGAAGCATTGTATCATCAATAGCTCCCATAGAATTTTCTTAAAAACCACTCAGCACCAATAAATATAATCAATATAAAAAATGCCCACTTCATATTTATGATGGACAGATATGTTTCAGAGTGATAAATTTTGCTGATCAATTCCTGATCCAGTATGTCATCTTTCAGTTGATCAAGTTGATTTTTACTATAAAACTCCCCTCCATTTTGTGCGGCAACGTTTCTGAGTAGATTATGATCGGCAGTTAGCTTAGTGGTCTCTATCTGCAGATCTTTCACAGTAAAGGATCCGAATGAGGTTTCGTTTTTTTCATTGATAAGTGCGCGCGCCTGATAGGTGAATATTCCGTTTTCCAATCCGCTTATCCGGTATCTGGAGTTTTTGTCGCTTGTTACATAACTATAGCTTGATGTGTTATTTTGATCGTTCGTAATGCGTAAGTCTATTTTATGGCCATAAGTTTGCTCATAAATAGCATTGTAAACTTCGGTTTCAAAAACCAGCGATTCATTATTCAGATATTCATTTTTGATAGGGTAAACCTTAAACCTGCGTTTGTCTTCCTTTGTGGATAAAAATTGAATTATTTTTGAAATCATTTCGTCAAAGGACTTGTGGGATTGATGTGTGACATATTCCTGAAGCCTCCAACTCCACATGCCTTCGCCCATTAGCACGGCACTACTCCTTTCACTATTCCTTTGTATGATCAACAAAGGTTTTCGGGTAGTTACATTCCCTACTTTCTGATAAAGCATTACCTCAGACTGAGGCAATATTTCATAATTGGCAAAAGGTACTTTTACCGGAGGAAAATTATTTATTGTCTCGATGTTGTCTGTATTATAAAGAAATTTGCTAAAATCAAGATTGTAGAATGGGAAGACATTATCTCTTTGATAACTCGTAGTGTGAATTTTGACCACACCATTCAGTTCATTAAATGCATTGACTTCACTTTGATTTCCATAGATAAAAAAGGCAGGGATCTTTTCTTCATATATTTTATTTAGAAGAGCGGTATATTTTTTTCTTTTGTCAGGAACCTGATGCAATACCACTGCATCGTATTTGTCTTCTATGTAGTCATTGAGCCCCTTGATGTGGGTGATTACCTCATAGTTGTCATTTGATTCGAGTGCATTTTTTATTGCTTTTATATCCGGGTGCGGTGCAGTAGCGAGCAAGAGGATTTTCTGTTTTCCATCAATGATGTCGATAAAGGCATCTTTTACATTGTTCGAAAGGGTAAACTCTCCTTCTACAGGAAGGGCACGAAGGGTATATCTTTTCATTCCACTCTCATCGGCATCTACAAGAAACTCCACCTGATTGAATTGGTTTTGATTGTTGATTTTAACTTGCTTTTGTGCAATGATACTTCTGTTTTTTTCTAATTGTAGCGTTACAGTTTTTCCCGCTAAATTATAGCTGAATAAATCTCCTACTATAGGAAATTTATTCCCTTCATAGGCTATTTTGTTGTATAAAATCGCATTTATATTAAGGTCAGGCCGCTGAGTTGTGTCGCCGAGACCAATGGTACTGATAGAGAAATTGTACGGATGGAATGCGGGATTATTTCCGAGGTTATAAAGCCCATCAGAGAAAAGAAGTACGTTAGATAAATTCCGTGATTCAAAATCATTTTGTATGCCTTGCAGCATTTCATGCAGGTTACTTGAAATTCCGTTGAATTGAAGGATTGAATTTTTGGTGTTTTGTCCCTGAAGTGTTCTTACTTCGGTAAGGTATCCTCTATCAATAAATTCCTCCTGTAATGAGGTGATGCGACTGCGAAAATCCGCAAGGCTGACACTATCTTCAATTTCTGAAACGGACTGAGAATTGTCAACCGCAAAAATAATGGTTGGGGCTTCTTTAGAGTTTTGGGCCTGTCGGATCAGGGGGCCAAAAAGCAACAAGGTCAATTGAGTGACCATGAGAAAACGAATTATTGCCAGTATATAATTGGTGTTTTTTCCCCAAGGGACTTTTGTGCCATAGTATAATATAGCGGCATAGGTAAGTCCGATCAATACTCCAAGGCCTATGAGCCAGGGAGGGCTTTCAAACAACAGACTTAATTTATTCATTTTTTATCATTAATAAAGGTTGAGCCTCAGGCTACGGACAATAACACAACAACCCATAGCCCGAAGCCTTTGGCTTTTACTAAGTTAACATTCCACCATCAACCTGAAGTACCTGTCCGGAGATATAGGTCGCCATATCCGATGCTAGGAATACTGCGCAATCTGCAACGTCATCAGTCGAACCTCCTCTT
>JAUUZS010000226.1 GCA_030589835.1 Cyclobacteriaceae bacterium | reverse complement strand
GATTAGTTGGCATCTATTTCAGCCTGAACAGCTTCCAACGAATTGGTAAGCAAAGCCGTTATATAGCTAGGCTTATGTACTCCATAGCTATGATCCTGATAGACCACCATATAATTCCAAACTCCTGCGGCCTGAGCAGCTGAGTTTTTATTTCTTGCAGGAGCAAATCCGTAATGTGCTCCATCTTCAAATGTACTATCCATGGCATTAACAGTTTCTAATAATGCTCCAAGATCAAACATTAAATCATGAATTTCTGCTTCAAGATCAGCAACCTTATCTTCAGCTTCATCTGCTGAGTTGTGACATGTTACGCAAGCATCAAAGTTTACATCTAAGGAGTGATCCCCTTCGTACATATGACAATCTATACAAGATACATCTGCCATTGAATTTGCATGACCAGTTCCAAACGCAGGATATGTTTTACTTCCAGCAATTTGTATACCTCCAGATGAATGCAATACATTGCCCTGAACGCCATAATGTGGTCCCCAATGAGAACTGGTGATTTCTAGCGAATCTGTTGCATCGGCAGCAGGAACATCTCCTCTATCACGTGATTGGTGGCACTGCAGGCATAAATTGGCGGCACCATAATCCTTGAACGATACTGACGCTACATCAGGAGATTCAAATCCTAAAATAGTTTCTGTTACTTGATCTGCTAAAGTAAGTCCCCAATCATCAGCAGTGTATGCCTGATGAATGTTATGACAAGTATAACAAGACATTTGCGTTTCAGCAGGCCCTGCATAATCTAGCATATCCTGTATTGATGATTGATCTATTCTCGCTAAGAAGCCTTCGTTGTTGTGACAACCAGCACATTCCCCACCTCTGGTGAAATAGGTTCCAACAGCATGTTGGCCTGCGTCAAATTGTTGGACTTTAGCATTTAAGACTAATGTTGTTTCGTTGTGACACTCTTTACATGATTCATTGGCATCAATACCATTTATACCATCAAGTCCATCAGCTCCATCAGCACCATTAGCACCGTCAGCACCATTCGTACCATTTGATCCAGGCTCACCTGCAGGGCCTTCGCACCCTGTTACAAAAGCAAACATGACTGCGCATATCGCTATTGTTAAAAATTGAAAAAGTTTATTTGTTTTCATAATAAGGAAAAGTTATTCATTAAAAATATATTAATAGTTAATTTCTTTACGCATAAAATTAGATACACCTCTTACAGCTACCAATTAGTTTGTATGGATTTAATACAGAATAAAGCAGGATATTTACTCTGGAAAAGACGATGCAAAATGTCAATAACATGATTTATTTCATTTGAATTTTGATATATATCAATATAAAGTTGATGCTTAATGGTAGGAGCATTTTAATGTCTTGCATCTCAATTGGTTAGTAGCATTTGAAATGAGATGGCCTTACGGTATAGTTTACTTATTTTCGCCTTATCAGGTATAGTGTTGGTAAAGTTTAGCGGTATTATTTTTGGAGTTTACCTTGACAAACATTCATTTTATTATTTCTAAAATTTATAAGACATCGAAGATCAAAGGATATAAATGGATGATATTTAATGTAGGATACAATAATTAAAAGTCGAAAAGGGCATTCTTCACAGAGATTGGAATGAAGCATTTTCACACATGAAAATGAAGTAGATCAAAATCCGAATTAATCCGCTTCGTCCTGGGTTGAAATTTCTGATCTGAAAACAGAAATCAGGATTAACTAGAGTCTGTCTATAAAGTCCGATTTCTGCGTTATGTTCATCCTCAAAATGATCATTTACATATGTAAACTCACATTTTTCGAATTTCACAAGCCTTGAATTCGAACTTTCTAGCTGAGACACTTGATTTTATGGACAGGCTTTAATTAGAATATGTCCATAAGGTCAAATCTCTACATAAAAATATCATTTATAATAATAATTTGGTGTTTCCAATATAATCATGGTGGATTAAAGGAATCGTAAAGAAATCGATGGTACATTCAATTAATGAAGAGTATATTGACACTGCAATATCCTTGATATTTATTTGGGGTGTCCTTACCGATTATCTCCAAGTATCGTACGCTGATGACGAAAAAAAAGCTTTTCTGACATTTACACCATGGTCACCACAAATACGCAGTCTTACCTACGAGGTATTCATTAAACTGGTGTAAATCAATCTTCAGCAATTGAATACAAGCGCGTAGGCCTAATATTCATTTGATCAGAAAATCATCGTCGAAGACTATTCATTTTCTAAGGTGGAAACTTCAGCAGGGTTTATAAAAGCTAATTTGCTTCGATTTCCCTGCCAAACATGCCCTGAACATGACGCGCATTATTCCCTTCCAAATCATTTATAATTTTTATCTGTTCTGGAGAGGCATTAATAATATCACGGAGAATAAGCCAATTGACAGTTTCGGTGTAAGGTGGGGTAGTCAAGGAACCCTTGTAATAATAGTATTTTCGGTTGGGATTGATTTCGCCTATAAGATCGTCAAGGTAAACCGGGGTATCTGCAAGTGAAACGGTATCATTTTCATGTTCAGGGATTTTGTCAATAAATCCATCAATGAATTTGTTTTCTTTTCCCATTTTAAAAAACGCCGCTACGACAAGATACTCGGGTTTCTCCTGATCCATTTCTTTGTGGGCACATACAAAATGCAATTCCATTGGGAAAGTCATTCCATCGATCTGATGTTCTGAGGGTGTGTGGAAGTGAGCTTGTTTAAATTCATAATATTGCCCATCAAAAAGGGCTTCAGTACCGGGCTCAAATTCCAGCTCAATGGTATGCCCTTTATTTACTACTGCGGTCACCTTATCCTTATGAACAGTAGTTACTTCAATTTCATGCTCAGCAGCATCCTGAAGGGTAGAAGTAAGAATATTTACTGGCGATTGAATTAGGCCATGACCGATACCAGGCATGGAATACAATTCGTCATCTACTGCATGGGGGTGCTCTTTATTTGCAGAGGTGCATGACACAACCAATGCCAATAAAATAAAGGAGTAAGGAAGATGCATCTTCATAAGCGTAATAATAAAGTGCCTAGAGTTTTAAGTATTTAGAGTGCCTGCCTTGCCGGTAGGCAGGCAGGCACTCTATACTTTAGTTCACTCCAAACTTTTGCCAAATAATACACGCCTGCCTGTCCGGTAGGCAAGAATATTATAACTTAGATACTAAAGTCGAGCTATTCTTTTACAGGTTTGATCGGGAAGGACTTCATAATCGCAGATGCCACCCTGGGGGTATTTTTTTCGGCCTTTTTTGGATTTTCTTCAACCGTTTTTTGTCCTACACTTTGCCAGATCATTTTTTTCTCCGTCTTATCAAACACATCAACTACCAGTGTGCCTTCCAAATAGTCATTTTCGCTATACGTAGTAGTGGAAGATCCTCCCATTCCCATTCCCATACCTCCATAACCCATTCCATAACCGCCATACCAGCCTCCTCCGCCATATCCATATCCACCCATTCCGTAATGATTGGTGTAGGCCGTGGTGCTTGTTTTTTTATCGACAACGATATAAAGTGAAACTACCATATCGCCATTCCCTTCTACATATTTCAATCCGCGCTTAGCGAACTCGTCACCGAAAGCCGCTTCTATTCTTTCCCTCTGAAATCGATTGAGGATCTTGTCACTTTCTTCTGCCCAGCCGTAATATTCAAAAGTCTTATACTTTGTAAAATCCGCTTCTTTGTCATAGTCCGATGTGACCTTAATACTTGAACAAGCTCCCAGGAAAATAACGCTGAGGAGCAAGATACTTACTAGATATTTCATAATTTATATTGTTAGTAATTGAAACAATGTTTAAATCTATATTGAATTTAACTTAATTATTTAACCATTGCTTATGATTTATTAATTAATTGATTCTTTTACAGAATCTGAAAAATGCCCGTTCCCTATTGCTATTGAAAACTGAATTAAGCAATCGGCGCTACACCGATAAAGCTTGTATTACTTTCAATATCAATAGCCCTGGGCTGGCATTTTCTTTCCTGATTTTTTTCTTATTTCGTTTCAATAAAGGGAATCTCCATAGCCAGGGTAGCATTAACCATTGCTTCTATCTTGTTTTCGGCCTGGAAGTACATGGCAGCTTTTCCTGCAGGTATAATTTTCTTGAACTTACCATAATATTTTTTCTTCAGCTTTAATAATTCCTGCTGGTATGCCAGGGTGCTTTTCCATAAATCATCTGCCTTTTCATCAGTCATATTTTCGTAATTGGCGGCAAAATCCTTTATTAATGCAACGCGTTGGTTCAAAACCTTTGACTTTGCAAAATTATACTCGTTGTACAACTCCCAGAATGCGGCGCTTTCGGTGGGGCTCAATTCCATTACCTCGGCAATTACTGCTTTCTTCTCTGTTTTCAATACGTCTCTGACGATCTCAATATAATCGTCTTCTGACTGTGCAAAAAGTTGCACTGACGAAAAAATAATTGCAAGTGATACTAATACTGTCTTCTTCATGATTTACTTTTTATTTTAAAAATGTTTGTTAAAAAAAATTGTGTGAATTTAAATCTGTCATTTTAATGTTCAGCTATTTACTTATTTATAACACTTTATTGTCCAACTTGTTATTTTAGTTTTTAATTCCCTCCCCACTGATATAGATAACTGACAAAGAATCCATCAAAATCGCTTCCTTTTTCCAGGCGAATGGCGCTTATGCCTGTAAATCGAAGCGAATGGTGCATCCCCAAAGGCATGGAATAAGTGATTCCTGTTCGAAATGTTGAAATCCTTGTATCCTTTTCCTCCCCGTTGATATATGATTTTCCCCCAATGGCATAACCGGTATTAACAGCTATCCACATTCCCTTTCGCAAAGATCGAATAACATGAAATTTAATGGCATAAAGGTTATTTTGTTTTGATTCATTCCCTCCATAAAAATCTGAATTACGGGTGAATATCCATGTGCTGATGTAGGTCTCCAGTATCCAATTATTTACATTTCTGGCAAATCCCCATTGAGGTCTAAACACCCACCTGTTTGAACCGAGGTTAATTAATCTATCCGGAAAATACTGCCCCGTGGGAGCGATCACCTGCAAACTCAACCCTGATATGTTTTCAGGTTTGTAACCGGAAAATTCCGATTTTTTTAGCGCAGGAGCGCCAAGAAAGTTGAATGAAATTCGAAACCTTAAATCGCCCATCCCCGATCGTTGTGTTGTCGTATCAATACCCGATAATTTACCTTCCCAATTACCAAGGGCATAAGGTGCTACAACGTCAATTTTACCTGACAAACCAAAAATATTAACAGCGCGTACATAGGCACCAATAATGGTATGCACTTTACCGCTCAAATCTTCAATAGGTATTGCAGGATCGAGCAGGGTATTTCCTTGCCCAAATCCATAGCCCACCATTGCGAAGTTCATTCCCACCGGAAGGTTGGTCAATGCGCGAGGCTCCAGCTCCTGGGCCATACTTCGAAACGTGAAAAAAGTAAAAAATACGTAGGCTATAAAAATTAATTTCCAAAACGAAGGCCGCCTCTGTATGTATTTTATGATCATTATCAAAATATAGATAGTAGATTTAATCATCGAACCTAAATGGAAAAATATCTTCCCCTATTGCTAAATGTGCAGGTTAATTTATAAAAAAAATCTTCCATTGGTGAATTAATTTATACCATATAATTATCTGCTTTTGTCGCCAATAAATAACTTCAAAAAGCTATAATTGTTTAACTACTTTTACGCTATGATTAAACAATCCGCTAAACTTGTCCCAGAAATCACCCCCTAATACAAAAAATGAGGATATAAATATGAAATCCCCCATAATATAAGACCAGAGCGGTATTTCGGTGAAGAAAGATAAATAGTGACCTAAATAAGGTTGCGCCCAACCTACGAGCAAAGAAAAACTAAACATAATCAAGCCAATACGATAACGTACTAAACTCACAGAATCTGAAGGAGCAAATCGCTTTAAATACCTTAAAGCCTTTCCTTTCAAAAATTCATAGCCTTGTTTACCTAAAACCGCCACAGCTATAAGCATAAAAACTTCAGGGATTCCAAATGCAAGCAAGCCAGATATTGTGGTTTTAACTCCAACAGACCAATTAGTTCGTGTAACAAGAGGTATGAGTAAAGGGCTCATAAATCCAACCACTAAAATGACGCCACCAAGAATTAACCGAGATTTGGAGATTTCAGCTTGGTTCGTCATAAAAACTGTTTTTAAACATTATTATCTTCTTTAGTAGTATCGTATTTCTTTCTTACCAACTTCAAAATATACCCAATTGGAATTATGGATAGAAATGAGATCGTCCAAATCATAGGGCCAAAGGCTGCAAACGGCAATGTAAATAATGAAGCCATGGGTTCTGGCAAAAGACTATAGAAAAGGCTCATTTCTTCATCATCGCTAATCTGATCTGAAGTTAGTTTGAGCTTTCTGGCATAGCGCCAGTTATAGGCACCAATAAATCCGGCAAGCGCCAAGAATATACTTTCCATTTGCAAAGCAAGTTTCATCCCATCAAACTCCATATCAAATCGCACAAAGTAGAGATAGAGCATAAGACAAATCATTTGGACGACCGACAATGAAGCATGTATTGGAGAGCTTCTGACCAAATTTCCCAGTTGCCTGTTGAACTGAATCCAATACATTATAATTAGAATCAGGCCGACAACAATAACCATAACCTGAGTTAAATTTTCGCTGTATATCTGGCCAAGTGTATGATATTTCAACTCCGGATCATCAGGGCGGGGAAGTATAAGAAACACCTGAAAGATCAGCATTGCATAAAGCACATTGACGACAATATTGATGCTATTTAATAGTCCTGCACCACGTTCTATCTGAGCTTTCGTGGGATTGGTTTTTTTCAATAGTTGCATTTTTTAAAAACTTTAAAGTGAATTACGATTGCTGGTGACAGTAGATTCTTGATCTTCACTATTTTCTCTATACCCAT
>JAUUZS010000538.1 GCA_030589835.1 Cyclobacteriaceae bacterium | reverse complement strand
TCCCCACGCCCCACCTTATTCAACATTTCGCCCGGCAGCGTTAGGAGTACTTTACCTTTTAGTTGGTCTCTTACCTGGGCGTCTCCTAAAGTCATGCACGCCTTATCCAAACCGTATTTTTCAATGAGGCCCAGAATTTGTTTGAAAAATGCATCGCTTCGGTCTCCTGATTTTATATCGAACATTACACCAAGGTTAAGCGAACGGCAAAGGCGAAGCATGTCGTCGAGCGAAGTGACAGTCTCCTTACTGTCCTTGTATCGATTCTTTGTAAGTTCTTCCATTGTGAAATCTGGGATTTTTCCATCAATCCCACATGCGCGCATCATGTTTTGGTCATGAAATACAACAGCTTGATGGTCCTTACTCTCACGGACATCCAATTCGACCATATCATAACGATGTACCGCTGCCAACTTAACTGCTTTCTGTGAGCATTCCGGTGAACCAGACATCACTACTCCCCCACGGTGAGCAATCAGGATTGGTCCCCGGGCACGGACCTTTGCAGCATCCCACACATCAATGAGTTCGGGTAAGGGATTCACGTCTATTGTCACCATCTCTTGAAAAGGCGTACTTCTTCCATCAGCTTTATATTTTTCCAACAGCACAAGCAGGTCTGATGCGATAGCTCTGTTTCCATTAAACACATTTGTCGTCTCGGAAGGATCAAGGGCCAGGTTATAGAGTTGATCAGTCCCGATCAGCTTCCAGTCTCCCTGGCGAATATAAAGCTCCGTATTGTCGGGTCGCCCGACTAAAGCCTCACGAATCGGCTTGCCCTGATCTTTATTGTACAGCGCATCCAATATGCTATAGCTGTCTTCACCTGCATTCGCTGGCAGGCGCTCACCAACCAGGTCAGCAAAAGTGGCTAACATATCTGTGGTGGATATGATCTGAGCGCTTTTGGATCCTTGCTCTATCACTCCAGGCCAGCTGGCAATAAAGGGCATTCGGTGGCCTCCTTCCCATGCATCAAATTTCATCCCACGGTATATCGATGTCGCCCGGTGTCCATATTTCTCAATGTCTTCCGGCCACCATACCGGCCCATTATCACTGGTAAAGAGAATCAGCGTATTTTCTTTAAGCCCATTATCATACACGGCTTGAAGCACTAAGCCAATAGCATGATCATTTTCTGCTACCCAATCGCCCCAATCACCTATCTCCGATGTTCCGTTGAACTGTTCGGAAGTCAGCCACGGGGTATGTGGAGAAGCCAGTGCTAAATAAAGAAAGAAAGGATCTGAACCCTCAGCTGCACCTTCGATAAAATCGATAGACTTTTGGGTGAATGTGCTGAGTACCTGGTCGTGTTTGAAATCCCTACCGACTTTTCCTGCTCTCCAAAATGGCCCCTGCCAACCGTTTTTACCATAACCGGCACTGGCTGCAATATTTTCGGTTGGAGGTTGGACTGCCTGGCGATCTTCGATATAATAATAATCTTCCTGATCAAGTGAACGGCTAATTCCGAAATAGTAATCAAAACCGCGATCTACCGGACCTCCTGTAAGATTATTGTAATCGCTGTAATCAAATCCCAGGTGCCACTTACCTACCATGCCGGTTCGGTATCCGTTTTTTTGCAATACACTGGCCATGGTCATACGATCCGCTTCGATCAATGGTTCGCTCCGCCAATTAAAATTTTTGGCCCTAAATGGATATCGACCTGTAAGCAGCCCATAACGCGAAGGGACACAGGATGAGGCTGAGGCATGCGCATCCGTAAAGATCATTCCGGATTGAGCTAGCTTATCTAGCTGAGGCGTTGCAATTTTTGATTCGGAATTGAAGGCTTTCACATCACCATAACCCATGTCATCAACCATAATAAAAATAATATTAGGCAGCCCCTGGGTTTCTTGTGCATGGACATATTGTGCCATCAAAGAAAGAACCATCAATCCGGTGACCCAATATTTACTCAAATATTTATTATTCATTTTATTTCTAGTTTTTTTAAAATATCAATAATTAAAGTGTTGTATTCAATTCATTCAATTTCGTTATTTAAAATCAGCCTATGCGAATGAAAGCACTTCATCCTTTGTGCCAAGTTTCGAGAAATGTCATTTCGACTGAAAGGAGAAATCTTCTTGCGAACTTAAAGGATATGCGTCCAATAGTTGCAAAAACGTTAAAAAATCTAAGATCAGGTGGTACTTTTTGTTTAAATCCGGGTATCCATAGGGATGGATAGTTAGTTCACCTGAGGTTAACAAAAAGAATATTTTATTTACTTAATCAAAGTTTGCTCTTACTGAGTTTTTTATTGAATCTTCAAAAAATTATTAAATATGAAAATTATAAATACATTTTTATTTTTATTGCTGTCCGTTACAGTAATGGCGCAAAAACATATCGACAAGCCGTTTCAGCAGGACTTTGCCGATAAGTATGAACTTGTTGAATCAATACAAGACGTAAAACTTCAAAAGGTTAGAAGTGACCGAAATAAATCTATCTACATGTTGTCTGATGCGGGCATTTTGCATACCGGAGAGAACAGTATTGCAAAAAACACCTATTACCGTCCCTTCGAAAATATGACCATTATTGACATGGATACTCACGAAGGTCAATTTGTATACCTTACAAAAAACGAAATTATAAGTAATGCCTGGGCTGGCAAACTCTTTATCAGCCACGACATCAAAAACCCGGTATGCTTTAAAATGAGTTCGGAATTCTCTGCATTGATTGCTGGTGCTGGGGAGATTGCTTACTACAAAAACGGTGAAGAGGTATGGAAGAAAAAGGAAAAAGATTTTAATCCAATAGAAATTATCGACGATCAAAAAGCAGGACGTTTCTTAATTCTTGCAGAAAATGGTGTTTATGAATTGTTAAAAACCAATAACACCTTGTCAAAAGTTTACAGCAGTAAGGAAGCTACATCTATGGCTTTGCATCAAACGCAACTTGTATTGGGAACTTCAGATGGGATAATTAACCTTGATGCAACATCCTTTAAGACTTTGGGAACCAACAAGAATCTTCCATGCAACGAAATTACAAGCTTGCAAAATATTAATGGAACACTTTGGTTTGGGTCTACAAATGGGGCTTTCAAATTAAGGGAAGATGG
>JAUUZS010000365.1 GCA_030589835.1 Cyclobacteriaceae bacterium | reverse complement strand
TAAATGTTCCGTATTCCGGCATCGACCAAACTACCTCCGGAAGCATTCGGAATGCCACTACTACCTGGAGGTTTGCACGATAACTTTTGAGTTCCTTATTAAATTCTGCTGACTTCAAATTCGTAGGTTGAAGTACCGCTATATTTTGCATTAGTGCATATTCCTTCACCGGCGAAATGGACAATTTCTGGCCTCGTCCTTTTGGTTTGTCTGGAGCTGTAACCACCGCCACTACATTGAATTTGCCTTCAACAAGCTTTTTCAAGCTTTCGACTGCAAACTCCGGTGTACCCATAAATATGATGCTTAAATCTTTCACTTTAGACCTATTTTTTTTATCTTAATACAACAAATATTTATTTCTAAGCAGATTATACTTTTCAAGATCATCCTGCCACGAAGCTCTGATCTCCTTCTCCGACATACCACTTTCTATCTGCTTTTTCAATTGATCAGTTCCGGCAAGGGTATTGAAATAGTTTGTAAAAAACGACTCTTCCTTTTTCCATAATTTGTAATGATCAATTATATAACTCAAATCCAGGCGATCGAGACTTTTTGAGTTTCTCAAGTCTACTCCATAGCATTTTTTTCCTTCATATTTAGGATATTTTGCCATGCCCACGATCGATTCGGGAGTAAAAGAAAACGTGCCATATTTTTCATCGGGATATCCAATCACCTGAAAAGGGAACTGGGTACCCCGGCCGATGCTCATTTTTGTGCCTTCAAAAAAGCACAGCGAAGGATATAAATTGATTGCCTTGTCATTTGGTAAATTTGGCGATGGTTTTACAGGCAATGAATAGGTATCAGTATGCTTATAATTTTCCATGGTCACCACTTCAAGATCGCATTTCATGCCTCCTTCGAGCCAACCTTCCCCATTAATCATTTGTGCTAGTTCGCCTACTGTCAATCCATGTACCACAGGAATCGGATGCATTCCTACAAATGACTTAAATTCAGGATTTAAAACTGGCCCATCAATATAGTGTCCATTAGGATTTGGCCGGTCAAAAACGATCATCTTCACGTGGTTTTCTGCGCATGCTTCCATCATATAATGCATAGAGCTGATGTAGGTATAAAACCTTGTGCCCACATCCTGAATGTCAAAAATCACCACGTCCAGGCCTTTTAGCATATCTGCGGTAGGCTTTTTATTTTCTCCGTAAAGGGAGGCCACTTGAATTCCCGTTTTCGCATCTACGTTGTCCTCGATTTTTTCACCTGCATCAGCTTTGCCTCTAAATCCATGCTCGGGAGCAAATATCTTTTTTATACTTATATTTTTTTGAAGTAGATAATCTACCAAATGTGTTTCGCCGATTATGGAGGTGTGATTGATCAACAAGCCAACTTTTTTATCCTCTAAACCGGAAATATATGCTGATGTTCGTTCGGCACCAAGCATCAATTTTTTATCCTCATTTTTTGCCTGACCACAGGTCATGAAAAAAAAGGAGAAAAATGAAAGGAGAAAAAAGCATCTATTCATAACAGATTGATTATTTTGCAGTGAAATGATTAAAACAGCATAAAATTAAACATATTCTTGAACCTATCTTATTTCATATCAAAAAGAATCAGTGGAAAAGAGACCAACTCGTTTTCCGGAACAATCCATAAAATTGCTCTTGCAAGCATTGGGATAGGATTGGCAATAATGATCATTTCTTTTTTGATATTAAAAGGTTTCCAGCATAATATAAAAGAAAAAATCATCAGCTTCGGTGGGCACTTACAGCTTACTAAATTCAACTTTAGCCAATCGTATGAGGAAGATCCCATATCCAAAAATCTGGCACTCTTTAATGACTATTCCAAACATCGCTACATCGATCATATACAGGAATATGCCAATAAAGCGGGTTTATTAAAGGCGAATGAAGAAGTAGAGGGAATCGTCCTGAAAGGAATATCCAACACCTTTGATCTTTCGAGATTTGAGCAAAATATCACAAAAGGCAATTTACCTGATCTGAATGGCGAAAAGTCCACAACTGAAATCATGATAAGTCAGATTATCGCTAACAAGCTCGGCCTGACTTTGGGTGATGATGCATTGGTATATTTTATTCAAAATCCTCCAAGAGTTAGAATACTGCAAATTAGTGGGATTTATGAGACGGGCATGGAAGATTTTGATGAAAAAATTATACTAGGAGACATCCGGCTTGTTCAACGCATTAACAATTGGCCGGATAGCCTCGTGGGTGGCTTTGAAATATTTTTACACGATTTCGATAAGGCAGATTATTATCAGGGTCAACTTGAAGATGAGGTGGGCTACGAGCTGTATATTGAAAAAATCAGCGATAAATATGTAGAGATTTTTGATTGGCTTTTACTGCTCAACCGCAATGTGGTTATTTTCTTAAGCCTTACTCTTTTTGTGGCCTGCTTTAATATGGTATCCATATTATTGATCCTGATCATGGAACGGACGCAAATGATTGGTGTGTTTAAGGCTTTGGGAGCAACCAATAAAATCATCCGAAGAATATTTGTGTATAATGGCATGCAATTGATCATAAAAGGACTTTTGCTGGGAAATTTCATCGGAATCGCTTTTGGCGTTTTGCAGAGCAAATTCCATTTTTTTACGCTTGATCCCAAAAATTATTATATGGAATTTGTTCCTATCCAATGGGATTGGAGCATTATTATACTGTTGAACATGCTAACCTTTTTCACCATCAGTTTCGTATTAATCGTTCCAACCATGATTATATCAAGGATCTCCCCGATGAAATCTATTCGCTTTGACTAAGGAACCGTAAAGAAATAACTTACTCAGTCTGTTATAAAAATGCTCGGAAAGGAATTCTCCTAGAAGGTTCAAAGTACTGATTATCAAGGTTTTATTTCTTGTCGGCTCTATATCCCTACCCAGGGCAGGCAGGTTTGGGTGAAAAAATGCTTTTAGACTGGGCGCTTATATGACTTAAAATAACTTCTTATTTTCATGCTGATAATTCCAAAAACCGCTTCACTCAATATTCCGCTTGACATTTTGGATTCTCCAAGTGCCCGATTGGTAAAAATAATAGGGACTTCTTTTATTTTAAAGCCAAATTTCCAGGAAGTGAATTTCATTTCGATCTGGAAAGCATAGCCAACAAATTTTACCTTATCCAGGTTAATGGTTTCCAACACTTTTTTTCGATAACAAACAAAGCCTGCAGTGGCGTCTTTAACAGACATACCTGTGACGATCTGAACATAGATACTCGCAAAATAGGATAGCAGTACACGGCCCATTGGCCAATTAACAACGTTGACGCCAGAGGCATACCTGGAGCCGACTGCAACATCATTACCCTCTTTTGCGCAAGCATTATAAAGCAAAATAAGATCATTGGGATTATGGGAGAAATCAGCATCCATCTCAAACACAAAATCATATTGATGTGTCAAGGCAAACTTAAATCCTTCAATATATGCTGTGCCCAAACCCAATTTTCCTGCTCTTTCCAAAATAAATAATCGATCGGGAAATTCCTGCATGAGCTCTTTTACAATATGTGCTGTTCCATCCGGAGAGTTGTCGTCAATCACCACAACATCGAAAGGTTTTTCGAGGCCGAAAATTGTACCGATTATGGATTTGATATTTTCCTTCTCATTGTAGGTAGGGATAATAATTAAACTATCGTTCACGATATATTATTAAAAATTTTATTAAAAAATATTTCCTTAAAGAACCGAACGTTTTAAAATCGCTATTATTTTACGTTCTTGTTTTGTAGTACAAATAAAAAGAATTTATCCTAGAGATTTACTTTAAGCTAATGAATAAGTGCATTTTCCTTGATCGGGATGGGGTTTTAAATGTAGAAAGAGGGGATTACACCTATCTACCTGAAGATTTCGAAATAATTAAAGGCGTTCCGGAGGCGATAAAAAAAATTAAAAAAGCCGGCTATTTGGCAATTGTAGTCACCAATCAGGCAGGAATTTCAAAAGGAACGTACTCCCGGGATCAAATGAACGTATGCCACGAAATCCTCATAAAAAAAACACATCATCTTATTGATAAGATATATTACTGCCTATATCACCCTACCTTCTCAGCTTCACTTGGCAGAAAACCCGATTCATTGATGATAGAAAAGGCCATTTCCAAATATGACATCGACCCGGATGAATCCTGGTTTATTGGAGATAGAACTACGGACATTGAATGCGGACAAAAGATGGGGCTAAAAACGGTATTGATTTCTGATCAAGTGGTTCCTGAGTGCACGCCAACATGTATTGCCGGTAATTTGCTTGAAGCTGTTGGAAGGATTATTCCAGATGAGAATAATTGATCATTTATCAGTATAATGACCCTTGGCCTGTACTACGAGAACTGTAATGGTTTCATTCCCTATTTGATAAATCAATCGATGATTTTGGTTGATTCTTCGAGACCAATAACCTGAATAATTATATTTTAATTTTTCCGGTTGACCAGTTCCTGATTCAGGGTGCTCACATAATTCGTTTAACAATTGAGCAAGTTTTTGCAACAACACTTTATTACCAGATTTTTTATGGCATTCAATATCCTTTAAAGCATTTTTAGTGAAATCTAATTCATAGGTCATAATCCTAATAAATTAGCCAGGTCTTCCTTTTTTACCCGAACTACCTCTCCCTGATTTGCCTGAGCAATGGATTCATCAAGCCTCGCCTTTATTTCAGGATTAGCAAGATATAAGTCAACATCACTGGCTGGGGTCAGGATATACGCTTTATCTTTTCCCCGCTGCACTACAACTTGCTCATTATTATCGACAAGGTCAAAATATTTTTTTTGATGATCCCTGAATTCCCTACTGCTGATTACTAACATAACTAACTATTTTCATGTACCAATATGGTACTAATATACTACTTTATCTTGATATGTAAGGGGTGCCCAACGTTTCGTATTCCTGCATTGGTTTTTCAACTTTTTTTACTTCGGTCTTCGGTCTTCGGTCTTCTGACTTCTGACAATAATTACTGTCTTCCATTAAATTCAAAGTAGAACCATAAGTTCATTC
>JAUUZS010000175.1 GCA_030589835.1 Cyclobacteriaceae bacterium | reverse complement strand
TTGAAGGCGCCAAACAGTTTTATGACATTTTTGCTTTTGTCGGGATGCGGTGCGTTTAAGGCAGCAGGGACATTGCCTCCCATAACTTCGAGCTGGTTATTGTGAATTGAAGCTCTGGAGGGCATTGATTTTTTCGATTTCCGATTATAAATCAGTAATCCGGCAATTACGGTAATAAGAAATACTGCCGAACCGATAATCAATAAAATCAGAGAGCTAAACGGTTTCTTAGGATAAATTGGTACTACATCCATGGCCAGGTTAAATATTTCCTGATCACCAAGTGGCCTATCCCAAATGGCCAAATCATCCATTTCCCCATTAAAAAAAGCCCTCCACCCAAAAGAAGCATTTCCAATAATAATGTCTTCCTTTCCTTGATATGGAGGATGTCCCAGCGATCTATTATCAATTTTTCCATTCACAAAAATGGCTTGTTCGCCATTGAGTTTGTTATATCGCGCAACAATATGGTACCATACCCCTTCCTGCAATTTTACATGCCCCTGTACATCGTTGGCATAAAAGCCAAAATAAGGTTTGTTTTCTCTGATCGTAAAATGAATTCCTTCCTGGTACGATCTGACGGTGGTACCCAAAATGGAATTGTCGAAATTCTCATTTGAATCAAGTTTGACCCAGGCGCTAATGGTAAAATCATGATCCCTGAGGCTCAGTTTTTCAGATTTCGGAAGTACGATGTAACTGTTGCCCGCAAATTTTGCGATGTTTCCGCGTTGTTGATCATGGCTAAAATCGACACGGGCTACCTTTCCATGGTTGGCATTCAAACTCTCATCGGAGGCTTCTTTTTCAAAAGGATAAAAGGCCGTAAGACCATTGGTGATTTCTCTTGGGTTTGCAATAAAATTTTGAATCAATGAGGTCTTTGGCTCATCAAAAAATACTGATTCCGGTGTAAATCTGAACCCCGGGGCGCTGGGCCGAAGTGTTATCTTATCACCGGGAACAATAGGAAAAATATACTTTCCACTAGTCTGGCAATTTCCCCGGTTCTGCCATCCCACATAATCGATCGTTTCCCTGTTGTAGGTCAATCTGCCTTTTATGGTCTTAAAGGAACGCAAATTTGATACTATGGTTTGCATTCGAGCATTGTATTGATCCAGAAAGATAAAATTCGGGGCTTTGCCTGTATTTCTCCAGAGTGATAAGCAATGACTGAGTAAATAATGATTGGTATTTTGATCAATGATGTAAACCGGATTTTTTTCGATCCGGTTCGAGGGGATGTTAAAATCATTGATGATGAGCAGGTTATTTTTCGGGTCTCCTTTCAAGAACTCCCCTAAAAAATTTGGCGCCTCAAATAGTGAAAAATAAGGTTCCACGGCATAATCCCATACATGGTGCAACCAATCCGGTTTATTGAAAATGGATTCCATGGTAAACAGTACAATCCGCTTTTGCGATTGAGCCATTTCGCTTATAGTAGGCCAATCCGCATTTCCGGGTTGTTGATGAAAATACTTTATAAGCCCCTTTTCCTCAAATACTTTCTTTAGCGTATCAATCGGCAGGTCAAGGTCAAAAAAAAATGTGAGTATGCGATCGGGATTATTATCCAGATATTCATTGACCTGATCAATGACGTGAGTGAAATCATTCAGCTTGCCCTGATGTGTTTTGTAGAGGATGTGTGCGTTTTCATGATCCCATAGCAGATGAAATCGAAAACCGCCAACATGTTGGCCGAGCAGTTGACGGACAGTTCTATTTTCAGTTCTTTGATGGTTGATGTCCGAAAGATTGGAAATAAGCTGAATGGTTTGATCGTAGGTGTTGGTCTTTCCTTCGCTTTGCGCAAACGAATTCGTGATACTGATGCCAATCAGAAACAAAAATAATAATCTATTTACTAAGCTTGCCAGCATAATTATTTACAGCCTTTACAAAAAAATAAATCAATTAAGCAGTTTTTTTGTTGAGAGTAAAGATAATTGATTTATTGAATATTAGATGCCAATTCTTTTTGCACCTAATTTGCATCTACTGATTTATTCAATTCAAATTGAATTTACCTTTATAATTCCTTTAATTGTATACTGAAATGAAACTCTAATGTACCTGACTTATGGAAAAGAATATCTCAAGAAGGAAATTTATTAAAGCATCTTCTACTGCCGTAGCGGCACTTTCATCCGGAGGATTGTTGACCAATTGCACCAGCGCAGGCACGATGACAGGAAAAAATAATATGCCTATGCGCATTTTAGGTAAAACCGGTGAAAAGATATCTATACTGGGTTATGGCTGTGGGTCACAATTTATGCTTATGCCTGACGGCCAATGGGAATCACATTTTGAACATGCCTATAATTCGGGGATCAATTATTTTGATACCGCATCAACATACGGTCAAAATGACGAGGTATCCAGTGAAGAGCGCCTTGGCAGGATCATACCAGGTATCAGGAAGGATATTTTTTTACTGACAAAAATTCATGAACGGGATCCGGAAAAGGCAAAGGCAGAGTTTGAGCGCAGTTTAAAAAGGTTGAAAACCGACCATGTAGATGTATTGCTGATTCATGCCGTTAGACCGGATGATGAACTTAAAAAAATTGAGGAGGGAGTTTATAGTTTGATTTCAGAATTTAAGGCCCAGAAGATGGTTCGCCATATTGGATTTTCCAGCATGGACAGTGCTGATCGGTCAAAAGAATTGATTGATAATCTTGATTTTGATGTGACGCTTCTGGCCATGAACGCCACACATTATGGTGATTTTATTCAAAAAGCATTACCCGCAGCGCAGAAAAAAGATTTAGGAGTCATTTCCATGAAAATCATGCGTAATATTATTGACAAGGGCATTGCAAAACCAGAAGAATTGCTTCAGTACAATTGGGATCTTCCCGGAGTTGCCGTGAATTTGGTAAGTCAAACGGGGATGGAGCCACTGAATCAGAATATCGAAATCGCTCAAAAATATGGTAAAGACTTACAAGCCAGGCTCAATCGGGCAGAGCTGGAATCAAGGCTAGCACATCTTAGAAACAGCAGAAATTTTGATTGGTCCCAGCCGGGATACTATGACGGAATGATATGTTAGCCTTACAAAAGGCACCTATTATGTTCTTGGGGAGCTACTTTTTGAAGGGGGATTAAATGGTTGTATTCTATTATAATTCTTAGAAATCAGTGCAGGAATATTGAACGTCTGTTCTCATTACGAAAGTAATAATTGCGTTTAGTATGATTAAGATCATTTGTTGAACTAAATCCCTTCGGGATAGCCCTTTTGACACGATGCCCGGTCAGCTTTCTTTCAAATCCAAATATATACTCCTAGATTTATCATAGTAGACCTCTTAAGTTTCTTGGCCTTAATCCTTTGCAGACTGCAACATTTTTGATTATTTTTAGTTAAACATAAATAGCAACCAGGTTCTACGCCCCTCACATTCCCTCAAGAAATTCAAAAACCGTCAATAAGTCCATAGCAGAAATCCGGGATGTAGTTCAACATAGACTAATCGCTCGGTCTTGCAGACCGCTCATAGTCCTATTTATTAGCCCCTGGTTTATACTTTTTTTTGCATTAAATAACGGGATTAAATATTTTCCGGTAATTGAAGTGCCGGGAAGAATACGTGAATTTTTTGATTTATTGCATAATCAATTTAAAGATGTCTTAAGTTTGTATCGATATAAAGAATTTTTTGATCTTTATTTTAATTCTATAGGATGAACATAATAAGTCAAATTATAAGTTATTCCCTTCCCGTGCTTTACCTGTTGGTAATTTTTGTGTACTACCTGATATTCTCAGGAAAGTATAAATCACTGGTCAATAAAACCACACCCATATTGATGGTACTGGTAGTGTTCCACCTTATAGAAATAGTGACCAGGAATATTGTACTTGGTACTATGCCCCTTTCTACTACCCATGATGCAAATGCCTTTATTGCGTTTTCTATTCTAGTGGTATATATGATAAGTGAAATGGGCCTTCAAAATAGAGGGGCAGGGTTATTTATTTTATTCTTTGCCTTGGTTTTTGATTTACTTTCTGCTTTCAACATGAGCTGGGAACAGGAGACCAATGAGCTGCTGATAAACAAGACTTTTGCCATTCATGCATCCCTGTCCATCACAGGATATACGGCTCTTTCTTTGGCGGCCATTTATGCTTTGATGTACATTATTCAAAATCACAACCTGAAGAAAAGGAATTTAGGGAAATTGTTTCAGCAATTGCCGGCACTTACTTATCTGGAAAAAATGAGTTTGCGTTCTATTATCACAGGAATAATTTTATTAGGTATAGGAATCCTTTCCGGGCATTATCAGGCATTGGTGATGATCGGAGAATTCTGGCCTTCGGATATAAAAGTAATTGTTTCTGATGTGGTATGGATATTATATGTTGTGGGTTATATCGCCACCGTTATAAAAAATTGGAGAGGAGAAAAAATGGCTTATTTGTCATTATATGGATTTTTAATACTTATTGTTGGTGGGGGGATCATCATTTATATGTCAGAATCCTTTCATAAGTTCAATTAAAAGCGAAGAGAGATGAGTGACCAAATTCCATTAGGATTAATTGGTATATCACATAAAACAGCAAATGTTGAGATCAGGGAGAAAGTTGCCCTGGATGAGGATGAGCAAAAAATCGCCGTCAGGTACCTTATGGAAGAGTATCGTGCCGAAGGATGTATGGTGCTTTCTACGTGCAACCGTACGGAGGTCTATGTAAGCAATAATAAAATAGAATCTACCCTTGAGCACATAAAATCCTGGTTGAATGATTTTAAAAATTGCACGGAATATACGGATGAAGAAATTTCGTATTCCTATAAAGGGATTTCTGTTGTGGAGCATTTTTGCAATGTGGTGGCGGGCCTCGACTCCCAAATAGTGGGTGAACAGCAAATTGTTGGCCAGATAAAGGAAAGCTATGAGCGGACGCATTGCCTGAACGGGACCGATGCACTGATCAATAAGCTATTCAATTTTGCCATGCAGGCCAAGAAGAAGGTTCATAACGATACCTTCCTTTCAGATGGTACCGTTTCGGTGAGTTTTGCAGGGGTAGAACTGGCAAGAAAGATATTCAGTAATCTGACGGACAAAAAAATATTGCTTGTCGGTGCGGGGAAGACGGCTGAATTAGCAGCCTTTCATTTTCAGGAAAATGGGGTGTCAAACATTCATATCATAAACAGGACCTTCGGGCGCGCTGATGAATTGGCAAAGAAGCTCAATGGTACAGCACATCCTATGGAAGAGATGGCTGATGTGATGCTGGATACCGATATTGTGATTTCTGCCACATCAAGCAAAGCCTATGTGGTGAATACCGACTTTATAAAGCCGATTTCCAAAAAAAGGCATCATCGCCCTATATTTCTTATCGACCTGGCTGTCCCACGGGATATTGATCCTGCCATAGATAAAATAGACGGTGTGTTTTTATATAATTTGGATGACTTGCATGAAATTGTAAAAACGAACCTCGACAAACGGAAAAAGGAAATACCAAAAGCCGCGAAAATAATTGATGAATTTGTAGCTGAATTTAAGAAATGGATCTCTATGAATTCGATGGCCAGTGTGGTTGGCAGGCTCAAAAAGAAGCTGGATGTGCTGAGACTCAATGAAATGGATCGACTAAAAGCCAAATTGCCACAAAATGGGTATAAAGCGGAAATTGATAATTTGACTGAAAGCATTATCAATAAAGTGGTGCGTCAGCATGTGAAATCATTGAAAAAGGCTGCCCATAACCCAGAACAATACAAGCGACAAATTGAGATGATTCTCAATATTTATGAGTTGGATAATGATAATTAGAATGAGATAATGGGAATAAATACTAAAATACCGGTAGATATTGATTTGTTGAAAAAGTATGATAAGGCCGGGCCAAGGTATACCAGTTATCCCACAGCGCCATACTTTCATGAGGGTATAGGAGAAAAAGAATACCTGAAGCATATACATCACGACAATGGCAATATCGAGGATCGGGATTTATCCCTTTATTTCCACATTCCGTTTTGCGATACGCTTTGTTACTTCTGTGGCTGTAATATGATGGTCACCCGAAACCAGAATAAAATAGAGCAATATATCGAATACCTTGAGAAAGAAATTGTTCTGCTGAAACAGCATATTGATGATGATAGAAAAATTAGGCAATTGCACTGGGGAGGGGGGACACCAACGCATTTGTCTCCAGATCAAATTCGTAGACTAGGTGGAGTGATCCATAAATATTTTAAGTTTACTGATAATGCAGAAGTAGGTGTAGAGATCGACCCAAGGGAGCTAACAAGAGATCATATGGTGGCCTTGAGTGAAGCCGGGTTCAATCGTTGCAGCATGGGCATTCAGGATTTTGATCCTAAAGTCCAGAAAGCTGTTAATAGAATTCAGCCTGAAGACATTACACGTGATGCCGTCAATTGGGCGAGGGAGTTGGGTTTTGGCAGTATAAACCTTGACCTGATGTATGGCCTTCCGCATCAAAATATAAAGACCTATTCTGAGACAATTGATAAGGTGTTGAAAATGAATCCTGACCGCCTGGCGGTATTCAATTATGCACACCTGCCGAATATGATCAAGCATCAGAATCTTATAAAAGAGGAGTGGCTGCCTAGTGGAGATCAGAAACTTGAATTGCTGAAGCTGAGCATTGAGAAACTTAACGATGCGGGTTATGTATATATTGGGATGGATCATTTTGCCAAACCCGATGATGAGCTGACCGTAGCCATGCAAAACGGGACACTTTACCGCAATTTTCAGGGCTACTCAACTCATGCAGGAATCAATCTTATTGCGATCGGAATCACCGGCATTGGGATGTTGTCGGATGTATATGTTCAAAATTATAAAAAACTAGACGACTATTATAAAGCCATAGATAACAATCAACTGCCTATAATGCGTGGAGTTGCCCTCAACAAGGATGATCAATTGCGAAGAGAGGTCATCACAGAGCTGATGTGTAATTTCAAGTTAGACAAATCTAAATTCGAAAGAAAGTACGACATTCAGTTTGATGGTTATTTTGCCGATGCATTGATGAGCCTTAAGTCACTGGAAGAGGACAAGCTCATTGAATTGGGAAAAGATCAGCTGAAGGTTACCGACATTGGTCGTTTACTCATCAGAAATATCGTTCTGAATTTCGATTATTATCTTATGAGTAAGCAGGGTGACAAACCTCAATTCTCAAGGACAGTATAAAGTCAACTATTTTAGAGTCTGTCTATAAAGTGTTTGATTTCAATTCGATGACTTTATGGACAGGCTCTATTTAGCCTGACCGTAAACTTGCGATTTAGCAATAACCAACTGTTGTCCCTTAGCCATGAAGTGCTATTTTTTCAAGGGCCTTCTTATTGAGAATTTGAATTTTTTGGTTTTCTATTTCTACTATACCCTCTTTATTAAACTCTTTCAAAACGCGTATAGCACTTTCCAGGGTCATGGCCGTCAATTCCCCTAAATCCCTTTTTGAAATATACTCAATGGGCTGATTATTAAAAATTCGATTAGAGAGATATAATAAGGATTCTGCCATCCTGCCTTCAATATTTTTTTGGGTAAGGATAGAAAATTGCTTATAGGTGTGGAGCATTCTTTCCGAATGTTCTTTTATATACCCATCCATGAATTCTGAATTGCTTTTCAATACCTCCTTAAATACATGGAGATCAATAAAACATGCACCACAATCATTAACTGCCATCATGGATGAATGATGGCGATGATCAACAAAAACACCTACTCCACCATTCAGGTCATACCTTTTTGCATATAAAAGAATAAGATTACGACCTTTTGCCCCTTCAAGAAATATTTTCCCATATCCATTATTAAGAATGACGAGATGGGTCAGGGGAGATCCCTGCTTATAAATGATTTCCCCTTTTTTAAAATTCACTTCCATCCTTGAATTGTTCAGCTTATCCAATTCTTGTTCGCTCAGCAAACTAAACAAAGGACTTTTCTTGAAACAATGCCTGCAATCAAAGCATTTATACTCGCTAATAAACTCTACCATTACAATTAATCTATTTC
>JAUUZS010000094.1 GCA_030589835.1 Cyclobacteriaceae bacterium | reverse complement strand
TTTCCGGATAATCATCATGTAGTGCGCGCAGCATTTCCTCTACTTCCATCAAAGCCAGGTCATTAGGGAGTTGATTTGCACTTTCGGCGTAAGCCCTGGTCATAATCTTTACATGCCCGGTATTGAAATTGGCATTCATATCGATCATGTCAGTAAAGATGCCTTTTATCCAACCGCTCATAAATACGGTAAGAAATACACCAATAGAGATCACGATCACCGGAAGTAAGCTCCGGCTTTTGTCCCTTAATATTCCTTTAAAAATAAATTTTATCATCTCTTTATGTTTTAATCGTATCTAAAATTTGGATTGCCTTGAGTTATGAGTTAAGGAATCCATTTAATTTTAGCTCACTTTAGTCACTTTAAACTTTAGTCTCTTTTACTGCAATTTCCCCTTTAAAGCATCTGTAGGTTTCATTTTCGAAATTTTACGCGCAGGCAGATAACTCACAATAGTGGCAGATATGACCACAAGAAGAAGTGATGTAATGATCAATCCCACGCTATAATATGGATAAATGGTTTCGGCAACGGTAATGCCCATATCAGGCCCGCCAAAGGTAATCCCAATGGTATCGAGCCAAATGAAAAAAGGTATTCCGTATGCGGCACCTACTATTGCGGCAAGAATGCTATGCGCCCCACCTTCCACTGTAAAAATACCAACTACTTGAGAGCGGGTTAATCCCAGGGCAATGTATGTCCCGATCTCTTTTTGCCTTCTAAAAATGGATAGCACTTGCGTATCAAAAATGGCCAGCAAGGCAATGATGAGTAACAAGCCTTCCATAATCATCGCTCCGCCCTTTTTCGATTGAATTAGCTTATCAAAGTCCGCCAACAGGAAATCCGGGTCTTTAAACTCCCAATTTTCAATATCACCACCAGAATATTGATCACTGGTCACGAGAAGTGTAGCTTCATTTTTCATATTCATCATTTCCTGCAAAACGGATATGGAAACATACATCTGCCCGTTGTCAATTGAAGGCACATCACATCGAAATATGGATGCTATTAGAATCTCCCGTGCATCAAACATCCCGTTTTTATCCCGCCATCGTACAAGCACTCTGTCGCCGACTTTCAGCTTGGTAGTCTCAGCCATTCGTTTACCAATTATTGCCGGGTACTCATCCTGAACATTGTCAAGATCTGCTGTAGGCAGCTTCAGAATATTTTGCCGGGGGTCAACCCCCTTCAGAATGGCATTCTGCACCCTGCCCTCAGGATATAGCGTGGCCTGCGTAATCAGGACCGGTGTGAGATTCCCTTTTGTTATTTCTGCATTTACCTGATCAGATAAAGGAGCGTGGGAATCCTGTATGGTATAAGGATCATATTGATCGTATTCCGGGTGCCAGAATTGCCCCTGGCCAATTTCCCAATCCTGGGTGTCGTTTCTTCCCTGCCTGTTCCACCCGTCAATCATGCCATTGTAAAAAATGATCAGTACAAAGGCAAAAGACAGTACCGTTACATTGAGCCAGGTTCGAAGCCCTGCCCCAAGTAGGTTTTTAAAGGCTAATTTTATCGCTAGCATAATCTTCCGTTTTAACATTGTTTACCTTATCACTAACCACTTTACCATCTTCCAAAGAGACAATTCTGTTGAGGTATTTCATGACTTTTTCATCATGAGTAGCAAACAAAAAGGTCACCTTGAGTTCTTCATTCAGCTTCTTCATGGTCTGAAGAATATGATGAGAGTTTTTAGAATCCAGGTTGGCCGTTGGCTCATCAGCCAATACGATCTCAGGCTTCTTGACCATAGATCGGGCAATGGCCACCCGCTGACTTTCCCCTCCTGAAAGCATGTTGGGTTTTGACTTTGCCTTGTCGGTCAATCCTACCCATTCCAAAGCTTCCATCACAGCCTTGCTACGCGCTGAGGCAGACATTTTTTGTAGTAATAATGGAAATTCAACATTTTCGTAAACCGTATACACCGGAAGTAGGTTATAGGTTTGAAAAATAAAACCAATGTGTTGATTTCGTAATTTTGCAGCCTGCTTATGCGTAAGCCCTGAAATGGACTGGTTCAATACTATGGCGCTTCCTTCGGTTGGAGTATCGAGTGAACCGATGATGTTGAGCAAGGTCGTTTTGCCTGATCCACTCGGGCCTACGAAACCTGCAAATTCGCCTTTGCCAAAGTTGAGATCAATTTGATTCAGGGCGGTAAAAAAGCCCTTCCCCACCGGGAACTTCTTAACTAACTTGTTGATTTTTATGATTTCCATAATGAAAAAAATTAAGTTCTAAATGTTTTTATCGCCCTTATTTCAATGAATATTTTATTTAATAAAACCTAAACTCTAGTCGCTCAAATCTCTAGGTTCTTTTTTAATGATTAAATACGAACATAACTTGTATTCCCTTTCCTCCATACAAATTCATTCCGGCTCCCGATGCGGGCAATTGTGCGTTTTCAGGATTCCAATACCCCATGACATATAATGTTGTTCGATCAAATTGCCGATACCAATTCACAAAATTATATACTGCCCTATTTCTCCAGTCATAATAGATTATGGCATTGATGCTATCAAACATACCGAAGGGGTACATAACTGATAGGGCGGTGAAATTCGTCGCATCACTGGTATGAAAAGGCTGCTGGCTGAATCCCAAAATCATGTGCTCTAAGACAACATTCAGTCCGCTACCTACACCAAAAGTGTAATCCGTACCGGTGGTCAATAGATGCTGATTGGTGAACAAACCCAAATCTTTACTTTTATTGACCCACACCCCTTCAAACCAGATTCCTACCAGCATTTCCCATTTTGCATCTAGGCCAATTCTGTTTTCCGGAACCTCTTCGTAATTTGCTATAGGATTCGATGCATCAATAAGGAGCGCATCTGCCAGCTCTCGTGTATCGGATACGCGATGATGAAAGGAAATCGCAGCCTCTCCATTAAGCGCGGGGATTTGAAGCCTGCCACCAAACTCAGGAAATTTTTCATGCGTCTTGAGCATCTCAAAGCCTTTGATATTTTTATTTCCATACAGCCCCCAAAGCCAAAGATTGGCGTTATTCATAAAATAATACCGGCCTAATATGGCTGTTACTCCTTCAGTAAGTTGTAATGGATCGCGTGGATCAACCTGATCGAACCATCGAAGGGCTCGAAGCATCGTAGAAGAACCAAAATTTATTTTTTGCAATCCCACACGTATTTCGAGTTGTTCGGTAGAATACCTTCCCCAAACACGGTATGGGTTTATATTGCCATCGGCATAAGCAGAATCAAAAAAGTGAATCCCGGTTTCTCCATATACATTTGCCGAAGCTTCAAAATCAATCAGCCGACTTTCTGGCAAGCGAATCTCATAATTGAGCTGTGGAATATATCTCCCCCCCAAATAAAGCGGGTATGGATTTTTAGGGTTGAAATGTCCCCAGGCTGAAAGCTGCCCCTTAAATTGCAATTGCGTTTGTACTCCCGGCAAGGTATCCTGTCCTGTCGCATGAATGGCATAAAAACTAAGCAGAAAAAGTATGTACAAATACTTGATCATTTTTTTGAAAGCAAACCGTAAAACATAAAGTTCATCAACTCCATAACCAGATCGTGAGGATGATCATATTTAGAAATTAGTTCCTCATCTTCCATGATATGAGACATTTGCTGAATCCAATAGAAGACAAAATCAATCTTAATCTCCTTACGTATAAATCCTTCTTTTTGAGCATCAGTCAGAAATGAAGCAAATAGCCCAAGAGACTCTTGTTGTCTTTTTAGAGCATATTCGTACAAGCCCAATTCCGGGTTTTTGTAGATATCCTGCAAAAATTCCACACTGACATCTTTTGATCCTTCCAGCTTCATCGCCATCATTTCTTTTACCTTTTCCTCAAAGGTCATATCACTGCTAATCGCATCCTTAAACCGCTTCATGGACGATTCTAAAATATCTTCGAAAATAGTTTTTGCCAGCACTATTTTATTTGGAAAAAACTTATAAAAAGTCATCTTACTCACACCTGCTTCCCTGCATATTTCTTCAATAGTCACGCGCTTGACACCATGCTTCCAAAACAGTTCCTTGCCTTTATGTAGAATATCTTGATATTTTGGTGAGCTTGCCATATTGTATATACTGTACATTGATTATCCAAATATACTATATTAATATATTATTACTAATAACGTACACTATCTAAATTTTGTTCTACTAAAAAGATTTATTTTATAGAATTTCCCATGCGTAACCAGAATTGGAAGGAAGTCAGCTACCGTTTGTGGGGTATTGCTTGTCAATATTAAGTCTGAAAGAAATAAAAAATAGCCAAACGAATGTCCTTACAGGCTTTTGCGTTTAGGGGCATTTTGGCTTAATGAAAGCAGCTCATCACTATCCGGATTTTAAAATTTTAGCTTTTGCAAGAAGCACAAAAAACAAGTTTTGCACGATCTCAGGAAATAAATTGCTTGCCGATATTTTCTCCAACTTATTCACAAAATATTTACCAAATCGGATGTTCCCTTAACCTCTTCCCTACTTCCCTTAAGGTGGCAATGTCTTCTTCTGGAAATGACCCATCCGGCAATGGGCCAACATTCATGAGCAGATTTGCACCAATACTATCCATCTGATACAGTATGTCCATAACTTCATCGGCATTTTTGTGCTTGCCATTGACAGACTTATTATAGCCCCAGGCATGCGGTTGCAGCGTATTGCAAATCTCCTTCGGTTTGTCTTTATTCATTTCATACACATTTTTGGCTACTTCAAACTGCTGTCCGACTTTTGCCCCTCCGCCTCGCTCGGGTGCAGAAAAATCCTCATCGCCATTTGCCCCCTGTTTAAAAGAGATCAAGGCATGGGGATTCATAGACCGCACCAAAGCATAGGTTTCTGCGATAGGAAATAAATCTGGCCGGCTATAATATCCCATGATCGGGTCGAACCAAATGCCTGCGATATTTGGGTATTGGGTCAGCAACTCCTTCAATTGTGCATGAACAAAATTGATATAATGTTCAAAATCTTCATCCTTTTCAAACTTATATTCAGGTTGTGGTTCGGTATAATTTGGCCGTGCCGCTCCCCATCCCTTCTCTCTCGGATAGAAATAAGGATGTTTCCAATCCGCACCATAAGAATAGTATAAAAACAATCCAAGGCCTTTTTTATCACAGGCTTCAGCCAATTCGGCCACCAAATCCCTACCGCAATTTGGAGCATCAACACTATTAAAATCACTCTGCGCTGTTTTAAACAGGCTGAAACTATCGTGGTGCCTGCTGGTGATGTTGATGTACTTCATTCCCGCTTCAAGGGCCAGATCAGTAATAAAATCGGCATCGAAGTTTTTGGGATTAAAATAATTCCTCAGGGTGTCATAATCTGCAACTGGGATTGGTGGGTCATGGCGTAATTGTACCCATTCGCCTTCTTCCAAAATGCTGGAAACACCATAATGCATGAACAATCCGAATTTGGCGTTCTTAAACCATTCCAGGTTGGCTTGCCTCGGATTGATAAGATAAAGATCAGCATAATCGGACAAATAACCAGGAACAGCATTTTTCTCATTTTCTGTTTGCGCTGTTTTTGGCTTCTGATTACAGGAATATGTAATACTGAAAATAATGATAACTACGAATGATCTGGTGAAAATATTTTTCATAATCAAAAAAGATTGGTTATAAACTTCTGTCACGCTTAAATTTTTCATCTCCAATAAATAAATCGTACGATACTCAATCCCCACCTATTCGAACTGATCCTCCCCCCTTTCATACTGCCAACTGCCTTCTGCAACTTTTTCACCTTAAAACGCCTCCTTCACCTGGCTCAGGTTCACTCCGAAAACCTGCTGCACTATCCCGTCCAACTCCATCTCATCTCCACGAATATGGATCGTGGTGTGCGTGTGTTGGATGCTTTGACCGCCAGCTAAAAAAGCGGCGGGGGAAGAACTTTCCAATTCATAAAATGGTCCCAAAGCGCTTCCATCTACCGGTCCGTCGTTATACGAGTTAGCAGCATCCCCGGCAAAAGGCTCATCTTGCAATTCCCACATAGAATTGATATAATCTGTTACCCCATCTGGCTTGGAATATTGAACAATGGTGAGCAGGCTGCTTTCCTTATCATAGCTGCCCATGACCGGCATGGCCCTTTTAGGATTCAGTCCAATTTTACTGCGGTACTGACCATCTCCTTTAAAATACAAAATCCCATCCCCAACTATCAGCCTTTCTTTGGGTACTTTACCAAAATAAGCATCATTCACTTTTGGACCCAATTCTTCTACAGAACCTTCCTTAAAAGGAATCATTATGGTCATGGAGGGTGACGGGTTGAACATGCCCAATATCCAAATGGACAACGTACCTGTTTCTTTGGTCCAGGAAGATTCCCCGGTATTTGTGATGGTGTTTGAGGATTGATAGGCCACGGCACTCAAATTATCCGGGAGCGCTGTGGCCAATACACCTTCTAATTCCTGTGCTGATAATAGCGAGATGCTGCGGTCAACCTTTAATTTCATTTCATTTCCACTGTAATTCACAAGACTGAATTCTTTTTTGAATGTTGCGGATTTATCCGTTTGAGAGACCAAATCAAAAGGCTCCGAATCAATAGGCGCCGGGGTCTGCCAGGCATCAAAGTCAAATGGATCTCCCTTTTTGAAAAAAATTGAAAATTGACCTCCTTCAGGGCCAAGCCAAAAACGATCTTCCCCTCCTACTGCGTGGATTTTATCTCCTATTTTTCCTGAAGCAATCAGGTCATAATTCAACCAACCATAACTCAAACCTGAACGTCCGTCTGAGCTACTTGTCATTACACGCCCCTGGTAAGCCGGACAAATCACCAACTGTCCGTCACCGTCTTTGAGGACAATGGTTTCCTGATGCTTTGATAGAAAATCCACATCATAGGCAAATGTTCCTTTCTCAGGTTTTGCAGTTTTTTCTTCTTTGGCCTTTGGGCTGCACGTATAGGTTAAAAATGCAATGGCAATGAGCACCACAAACATCATCGGGCCTTTTAAGGCAAAATTTGCTCTTGAATAATGGCAATGTCCTTTCATATTATAATTCATTTATCATATCATTTAAAGCCTGCCAGCACGATTATATATTATTTATAAAAATATTCAAATCAAATCACAAAACACTACAGCTCATTAAGGTGACATAGATTAATCGGGTGTCGTGCTCTCAAAAAAATTTTTATGGTTATTTCTTTAAAAATAGATGATCTGTTGAGATTAAAAAAATCTGTTTTTCGATTCCGGGGCAATTTCTGTTGAATCGTTTGGTTGGACCATGGGCATCATTCATTTTTTGGTTTATTTCAGGCAAAGAAAAATACCAATCGGCATCGGTCTGGTAAATCGAAATGCTCTCGAAAAGGAAAAAAAATTAACTACTCTATCACATGATCTTTTAAAAATCCACTTTCTCAATTGGGCACTTTTCGCTATTTCAACGACCAATATTTGCTTGTGAGTTTATTACCAGACAACTTACCTTTACCGGGTTAGCATCGGATGCTTAAATTAATTATTTATTTTTAAGAGGCATTTTTAATTAAAATTCCTTAGTTTCACTCTGATTATATTTTTCTCTTAGCTCCTTGCCAAAAAGCTGGAAATGATTTTTTTGTGGCCGTGCATCGTAGTTAAACCGAATACCTGAAGCATTAAAACAAGACAAGATGAAACTATACATACTGAACATTAGCTTCATGCCCATAAGGGTATGATCAATTTAGCATATTAAAATACCACTTTACATGCAATAAAATTTAAACTTAATCTAAATCCTTTGCTATACGCTTTCTTTGATTGTTTCATGCAATGAATTATAAAAATTATAAAAAAGAATTAATATGGAAGAAATGACAACTTGCTCAAAATGCCAAACACAATTAGGAGAAAATGATACGTTTTGCAACAATTGTGGTTATCCTGAAAGAGGGACTTCTGAAGAACAAGGCAAATATAATTATAGCATTGAGCTTAAAAAGAATGTAGTTGATAACGCCCGAAAGAAGCTGAAAAATGTAAAAACACTCCTATATGTACTTGCCGGATTGAATTTCCTCGTTGGTATATATTTTCTGTCAAATGAAATGACATTTAATGATGGAATAGGCAGCTTTATTTCATCGATTATATTCCTGGGATGTGTAGTATGGGTAAATAAACAGCCTTTAACCGGAATCCTTGCAGCATTTATATTTTGGATATTATTACAGCTGTCAGTTGTTTTAGTTGATCCGGTACTTCTTTTTAATGGAATAATACTGAAAGTCATTTTTATTGGAATATTTGTGAAAGGAATTTCATCGGCAAAAGATGCGAAAAATTATATAAACCAACTTAAGGATGTGAAGGCGATTTAAGATGGAAGAAGCCCTTTCAAAAGAGGTATGTCCATTTTGTGCGCATGAACAATTAGTTCATTTCAAATATTGTTCGAATTGTGGCAAACGCAATTCCATCGACATTAAAGTTGAGCATGAAATTGACAACAAATTTAATTCGAATATCAAATTTCTTGCGACATATTCCTTGCTATTAATAGTTCTACTATTAATTGCTGCACTAAACGAACAAACACTTGAAATTCTCGTTTTATGGACTGCCTGTTTTGCCATTATTGATGCTGTATTTGCTACCATGCAAGTGTCGGTTTGGCGTCTTTTGAAAATAAATACAGTTAAAATGCTACCCCTTCTCTCAATCGTGGTAATTTGCATTTCCACAGGATTTATTGTGTCTTATTCAATGAATCACCTAAACCGAATCCTTTTTCATGAAACTTTTAATTCTTTCCAGCTATTTCAACATTTGGAATATCCCTTATTTTACGCCACGATCATCATGGCTGTTTTTCCGGCATTTTTTGAAGAATTGGCATTTAGGGGCTTTGTTTTTGACAATTTGACCTTTATCGGTGGAGAAAAATCTGCAATTTGGGGATCTACTTTTCTGTTCGCATTAGTTCATTTCTCCATGTTAAGCTTCATTTGGCTCATCCCATTCGCTCTTTTATTATCATATTATAGAAAGAAATATTCATCATTGATATACGGAATAATTGGTCATTTCACACATAACGCTACAACGCTACTTATCGAATATTATGAACTTTTATAAACATAGAATATTTATTAATCTTTGCATTTCAATGATCAACAAATCGGATGTATTTATAACAACGTAGATGGAGACAACAAACAAAAATAACGAACAAGCCAACAATCCCCTTCATGGCGTTAAGCTGGCGGATATGTTGGAATTCTTGCACGCAGAATATGGCTGGAAAGCTTTGGGAGAACTCATAACCATAGACTGCTTCAACAACAATCCATCGATCAAATCAAGCCTCAAATTCCTTAGAAGAACGCCTTGGGCAAGAGCTAAAGTCGAGGAACTGTATTTGCAATCGATCTAGATTAGAGTCAGTCCATAAAGTCAAGTGTCTGAGCTAGAATGTTCGAGTTCAAGGCTTGTGAAATCCGAAAAATGTGAGTTTACGTTTGTAAACTCACATTTTGAGGTTGAACATAACGCAGAAATCGGACTTTATAGACAGACACTAGATTAGTGAATTATGTGGATTTATATGGCTTCTATAAACCAATCCTCAATAAATCTGCGTATGAATATGGTCATCATGCCGAACAGCATAACAGCCATGAAACCTGATTTTCTCATACTTGTTCAACTTCCACCGTTCCTTTAAATGCGGCTCGATGAATAGTTTGGAGGTCTGCCTATTTTCAGCCAAAAGCCTCACCAATGAGCTTGTCCGTTCAACATCCAATTTATACTTATCCTTTTTCCAATCTGGTGTGATATAGGAAATCGCTCCGTACTGCCAATATCCCTGCGCTTTACATTTTTTCGGATAGTTAATCTCTCCTTCTTTGGGGCTTTCAAAAATCCCATATCCGGTAAATGAAGGGGAAGCATTGGTCCTGCGTCCTGTACTTTTTTCCATATAATAAAAAGCCAGATCAATCTTGCGGCCATCATTATGGCTCAAATGAGGGATTAATGGAAATCCGTCCATAAATGGAAAGTTAGCATCGAGATAATTGACACTTGTCCCTTCAAATTTACGATTCATTTCCTTGGATATATGTAGCATTTGGCGCTTAAGTCCTGGTGTTACATAATGGCGATTTAACACACAAGTCATGATATTAACAGGCCGAAAATTTCCCCGGATGGGAAGTGACTCCCGCCCAAAAAATGGAGCTATAAAAGGCAAAACTGCGAAAGAAAAAAAAGCATATAATCCAATAAACAGCACAATTGACTTAACTCGACCAAGGCTAAACCTCCGGCTCATCAATGCGGATATTAAATAAACAATCCCTCCTACCTGGGTTAGGATCGTGAG
>JAUUZS010000339.1 GCA_030589835.1 Cyclobacteriaceae bacterium | reverse complement strand
GAAACCAGGTGACATTCGATGATCTCTCCCCCCAACTGGTCGAAACCTTACTGGCCACAGAAGACATCAGGTTTAATGATCATTCAGGAATAGACCCAAAGGGGCTTCTAAGGGCATTGGTGGGGAAACTCACCTTTTCATCCCGTGGAGGAGGAAGTACGATCACCATGCAGCTGGCAGAAAATATCTTTAGGACCATGACGGAAAATCAAGGTAAACTGCACCAGTTTGTGGTATTGAGACCATTTGTAATTAAGATTAAAGAGTGGATTATTTCCATTCAGCTGGAAACCTCCTTTACCAAAGAAGAGATATTGGCCATGTACTTCAATACCATTTTTTTTGGCCATAATTCCTATGGCATCAATACTGCTGCATCTACTTTTTATAACAAAACACCGGATCAACTAAACTACCAGGAATCAGCGATGCTGGTAGGCATGCTCAATGCACCTACGCGATATAGCCCTATTTCCAATCCTGAAAGGGCATTGAATAAGCGAACGGAGGTACTTTATAATTTATATAAATATGAATTTATAAATAGGGAAGTATATGATTCATTAAAAGTACTCCCGCTTGATATCAAGTACACGGCACAAAACCACATTACTGGACCTGCCCCGTACTTCCGCTCAGTAATAAAACCCCAGCTGATATACTGGGCAAAAGAAAACGGCTATGACCTGTTTGAATCTGGTTTGAGGATTTATACCACCATCGATAGTCGTTTGCAAAGTTATGCCGAGGAATCGATGACACAGCATATGACGTATCTTCAGGAGCTCTTTGATGTACATTGGAATGGCGAAAATCCCTGGCGCGATGAAAAAGGAAAGGAGCTGCCTGATTTCCTGGAAAATTCCATCAAAAAGACGGAGCATTATAGAAAGTTGGTTGCCAGGTATGGCAAAGATGCCGATTCCATCGATATCGTGTTGAACACACCATATAACATGGAGGTCTATTCCTGGAAAGGTGAAATAGATACCTTATTGAGCCCCATAGATTCGTTGAGGTACTATAAGAATTTTCTACAGGCTGGCTTCATGTCCATGGATCCTAAAAACGGTCATATAAAAGCATGGGTTGGCGGAATTGATTTCAAGCATTTCAAATATGATCATGTGATGCAGGGCAGAAGGCAACCCGGTTCCACGTTTAAACCATTTGTATATACTTCCGCCATTGACCTTGGGTATTCGCCATGCTATATTGTCGAAGATGCACCGGTCACCTTTAATACGCCCGGCCAGCAGCCACCAACTTATACGCCAAAAAATTACAATAGGCAGTGGACAGGAGAAAAAATGACCCTGAGACAGGGAATGGCCAGGTCAAAAAATTCTATAACCGCTTTTGTGATGAAGGAGATGACCTCGCCGGAGACCGTGGTGAAATATGCCAAAGAACTTGGCGTAGAAAATCCACTGGAGGCAGTACCCTCCTTGTGTCTTGGCACCAGTGATGTATCCGTTTATGAATTGGTTGGCGCATATTCTACGTTTGTAAACAAAGGGGTCTATACCAAGCCATATTTTATAACCAGGATTGAGGATAAATACGGTAATGTTATCCAGGAGCGCCCTCCACGAACCAGGGAAGTATTGAGCGAAGAAACAGCATTTCTGATGGTGCATATGCTGATGGGTGCAACTCAGGAAACGGGAGGAACAGCCTGGGGCCTAAGTCCTGAAGTACGGATAGACAATGAGGTCGGTGCTAAAACCGGAACCACACAAAATGCCTCTGACGGGTGGTTTATGGGCTTAACAAAAGATTTGGTCGGTGGAGTTTGGGTTGGTGGTGATGAACGAAGCATTCACTTCAAGACCTCTGCGCTTGGCCAGGGAGCAAGAATGGCGATGCCCATCTGGGACTATTATATGCAAAAGGTATATGCTGATTCGGTATTGGGATATGAAAAAGGCCCTTTCCAGAGGCCTATAAGACCATTATCAGTAGAAATTGATTGTGACAAATATCAAAATCCTGAATTTATAGGCATGGATACTGTAAATTTTGAAGAGGCCATCGACCGTTTGGATCAGAATGAGATCTTTTAAAAACAGATCAGCTCAATACCCGAATGTCTGCGATGATCGTCCCTAGGTATAAACCCGATGAAGTAAAACATATTCCTAAAAAACCCGGGGTCTATCGATTTTATAATAAAGATTTTGTAGTCATTTATGTGGGCAAGGCTAAAAATCTGAAGTCCAGAGTATCGAGCTATTTCAATGACCTTTCCGGGCAGAACAGGAAAACCTTCAAAATGGTTTCTGAAATTGATCAAATTGAGTTTACCATCGTAAATACAGAATTTGATGCCCTGCTTCTTGAAAATTCTTTAATAAAGGAATATCAGCCTAAATATAATATCCTGCTCAAGGATGATAAAAGCTTTCCTTATATCACGGTAGTAAAAGAGCCCTTTCCACGGATATTCAGTACCAGAAGGGTTGATCGACAAAAGGGCAAGTACTACGGGCCCTTCACCAGTTTGCCTGCTATGAAGAGTATCCTTGAGCTGTTACGGGATCTTTATTACCTGCGGACATGCAAGCTAAATTTGGCTTCTGAAAATATAAAATCAGGAAAATATAAGGTTTGCCTGGAATACCACATCGGAAAATGTAAAGCCCCTTGTATCGGATTGCAGGAAGAGGAAGCATACATGGGTGAGGTCAAGCTGGCAGAGAGCATCCTTAAAGGTAACCTGGCCCCGGTGCGCAGCCATTATAAAGCGCACATGCAACGCTCAGCAGAAAAATTGGATTTTGAGCATGCCCAATTAATGAAAGACAAACTGAGTCTTCTGGAAAAATTTCAATCAAGAACCGTTATCGTCAATCCCCACCTCACCGATATCGATGTGTTTGCGATTTCCTCAGATGAAAAAATTGCATACATAAATTATTTCAAAATCGCCAATGGCAGCATTATCCTAAGCAAGACAGTTGAGGTAAAAAAGAAACTGGAAGAACCGGATGATGAACTACTCGTTCAAATAGCCATAGATCTCCGACAACGCTACAAAAGCACCTCAAAAGAAATCCTTTCTAATATCGAAATAGAATATGACCTCAATGTTGAATGTCGTGTGCCAAAAATTGGAGACAAGCGTAAACTTGTAGATTTAGCACTAAAAAATGCGCTCTTTTATAAAAAGGAAAGACTATCCTTAATTAAGCCTGATGACTTCAGAGAAAAACGTGTGTTGCAACAATTGCAAGGTGATCTTCAACTGCGCACCTTGCCCATTCACATCGAATGCTTTGATAATTCTAACCTGGGAGGCACCAATCCTGTGGCGTCTATGGTTTATTTTAAAAATGGAAAACCTGCCAAAAAAGAATATCGTAAGTACACGATCAAAACCGTTGCCGGAGCAAATGATTTCGCTTCAATGGAAGAAATTGTGTATCGCAGATATAAGCGCTTGCAGGAGGAAAATACTCCTCTGCCTGATCTGGTGGTAGTAGATGGAGGAAAAGGGCAATTGTCTTTTGCTGTGAAGGCACTTAAGGAATTGGGTGTTTATGGCAAATTGCCGATTATTGGTATCGCCAAACGACTTGAAGAAGTGTATTTCCCAAATGATGAATACCCTATTCACATCAGTAAAAAATCAGAATCATTAAAACTTCTTCAACACATAAGAAATGAGGCGCATCGATTTGCCATCACTTTTCATCGGAGCAAGCGAAGTAAAGGTGCAATAGGGTCAGAATTATCGAATATTAAAGGAGTTGGCGAAGCAACCGTCAAAAAGTTGCTGAGCCATTTTAAATCCGTCAAAAAGCTGAGGGCTGCAGATCATGAAGAAATAAAACAGCTAATAGGAACAGCAAAGGCTGAAATCGTGATTCAGGGATTGGACTCCTTCAAAAAAAAATCATGAAGCACGGAATTTGATGAGTAATACTTTCAGTTCAGCAAATTCATTATGGCTTATCTCAGGTGTTTTCTTTTTGGAATGACCACCATAATTGCACCTGACAGCACAAACAGTGCACCCAAAATGCTGTAAACGGTAAAAACTTCTGCGTCTATCCAATCAAATTGCATTGTCCCCAAAATGGCCATCACCGAAAAGGTAATGATTGGATTTAAAGTAATGATGACACTTATTTTATTCGCTTCTATATATTTAAAAGCTTCCGCCAGACATCCATAGGCCACTAAAGTATTTATACCCAAAAAAACGAGTAAAGCCCATAGCCTTGGAGTAAACGTTGCAAAGGCACTGAAATCCACAAAGGGTATCAACATGATCATTGGCAAGCCATAAATAATGAGATTGAGCTGCTGGGCATGAAATTTCTGCACTAATTTTTTTTGAAGGGATGCATAACCAGTCCAGGCCAGGGCAGCTATAATCAACCAAATTACACCTGCAAAATAAAGGTCCTCCTTACCCAGCAAATTTTGCAATTGGTCTCTGTAAAATGAGGCCATGCCCATTGTGGCAACCAGAAATCCCAATATCTGCCTGAAAGAAAGCCGTTCCCGGAATATGACAATCCCAATAATCGCCAATGAAATGGGGCCAATCTGAATAAAAACCTGGGCATTGGCCGGGGAGGTCAGGTTGATGCCGTTTGCAAAGCCAAGGTAATTGACGGTCAGACTGAAAGCTGCAATAATGATTAGCCAGGGTGGTCGCTTTATGATCGCAAGCTTTTGCCTGTCCTTTGCCAGAAAATAGACAAATAAAAATGCAAAGGCCACGCTAAACCTAAACCATACCACAATTATCGGCGCTACATCATTCAGGGTGACTTTTATAAAAATAGCGAGAAACCCCCAGAAAAGAGCGGTCGTTGCGGCATACAATATGCCATAAATTCTTGTTTTCGGATCGAACTGACTAGCCACATTTTTTACATAAGTTGCAAAGATAACAGGGCAGCTCGTTTAATTGGCATACATCGTGCAACACCTGTAATGGTTTGTGGTTATTGCGGTCAATCCTACCTCGTCGCCTGCGTGCCGGAGAGGCAGCTTAGGCGGGCTTTTCATCTTCCCTGAATCGTTCAGTTTAGACACTTAATAAAGTTGTAAGCTAACCAACATATTATTAGATTGAAAATTGTCTATGTAGTATATGTAATTCCATGTCACCGTTCTTGAAACACGGTTTGTATCACCGCCCGAGGCCATCCAAACCAACTTGCTCATACTTATTGCGCTTATTCTGATAGGATTAAAACCACTACTTCAGGCGCGGCAGCCCGGCAAAACAGCGAGGGTGTGTGGGGATCGGGGGTGGCAGCATTGTTTTGCCTTGATTTTTCTTTGGTTCGTTTCTTTTCATCAAGGAAAAGAAATGAACGACCAGCCAAGCATAATTTAT
>JAUUZS010000117.1 GCA_030589835.1 Cyclobacteriaceae bacterium | reverse complement strand
GATGGATTATTTTTTATGACTTTCACCGCAGTTGGATGGGTAGACCAATTGTAGTATATAGCATTTTAAATGCAAACAAAGGTGAAATCGCAATACAATTGCGATCTGGCAAGTAAACGGTAAAAATAGGACATTGGGGTGTTTACGATAAATACTGGCTTAATAGAGATTAATAATGCCTTCAGCCTTCAGTTTGATTTTAAGCTATAAAATTCTACTTTCGACATGTTTAACCTGAACCAAATCAAAAATAGAAATGGACATTTTTGTTTTTACAGTGGGTGCAGTCCTAATAATCGTGACATTAGGCATGCTGATTCTCGAAGTTTTTTTGTCTTTAAATGATATCGAAGGAGATAGCATTAGCGCAATTATCAGAGGGTGGGCATACAGCAGAAATTTCTTTATTACACTTGCGTGGGGAATTGTGACCGGCCATTTATTTTTGGGTTCAAAAAATCCGATAATAAAAGACGATACCCTAAGCGTAGTGGTTGTAGCACTGTTAACCTGTGTGGCTGTGATCGTGGGCTGTAAATTTAAAGCCTTTAAAATTAATACCGTTATCCAATTCCTCTTGTTTGTGGGTGGGGCAATTATTGGACATTTTATGTGGTCTATGAATGATGTTTTAATTCCGTAACCTATGAATTATTATCAAAAATCAACTAAGCTGTTAAAAAGAAGCGCCGAGGCAATTAATAATGAACTCGAAAATAAGAAAGTAAAAAAAATAAAACGGGTAACCATTATCATTTTTGCAACCCTTCTGATCCTTGATATTGTATTTGTATTTCCAGGAAACTTTCCTACAATAAGCAGAGTGGTGCTATTCAGCTCTCCAAAATATTTGTTTATTATTTGGATATGGGGAATTGCGACTTCAAATATATTTTTTCCTAGAAAAATCGCTAATCCTGTAAAAACAAAAATAATCGGATTGGTTTTCTTAATTGCAATCACTATCCCTTTATATTTTGTTGGTAACATGATGTCGAAACAGTCTGATGAATTATCATGCATTGATAGAAATACTGCACCTGGGTATATGTTTACGGAAATTATCTGCTATAATGAGGAAGTGATCAAGGTAGATTGCTCTAATGATGCAACACCTTGCGCTTCAGTACGCATTGATCTCAATACCAGCACAAAGATATTGCTTCTTGTAGCCGGTATGCTGTTTGGTTATTTCCTTTGGCCGCAGGTAGAAAAGAAAGGCAACAAGCCGGGCGCAGTATCAGCATGATTCACTTCCAGGCCTTCCTTAAATGATCGATCCAGTTTGTAGAAAGGATATTTGTGATGTCCAGATCATCATACCCTCGATTTTTCAATAATTCAGTAAATTGTTGTAAGTCAGCAATGGTCTCCAGGTCATGAGGACTTTGCTCTTTTCCAAAAGCGCCATCAAGGTCAGTTCCCAGTCCGACATGATTGGCATTTCCTGCCAGCTGACAGATATGATCGATATGGTCTACTACCGTTTCCAGGTTTACCTTGGCAGATTCAGGAGTGGTTTCTCCTCTTATCCAACCCGGATATAGCATCCATGCGTCAAAAGCTGCTCCGATTACCCCTCCCCTTTCAATGATCACTTTGATTTGCTCATCCGAAAATTGGCGGTTATGATTTACCAGCGACCTGCAGTTGTTATGGCTGGCCCAAATCGGGCCATTAAAAATATCGAGTGCTTCCCAAAAACTCTCATCGCAAAGATGGGTAACATCCAAAATGATATTGAGTGAATCCATTTTCCTGATAAGTGCTTTTCCTTTTTTACCAAGTCCCCCTGAAGAGTCTGTACCAAATGCATACACTCCAGGGCCATAATGCGCAGGGCCAATTGCCCGCAAACCACTTTCATAGGCTTGATCCAGGTAATCCATATTTATAATGGAGTCTGCGCCCTCGAGGCTGAGGATGTAGCCAATGGTTTGATAATCTGCATCCGTATTCCATTTGGTAAGATGATCATCAAGAGATGGCACATCCGTAATCTGCCTCATCAATCCCTGTCTTTCCATGCTTCTATACCATGCCAACTGCCCCTGGGTTTGCGCCCATGCCTGTTCCTGCGAGTTCCATCCTGGTATTGCGCTCCCAGGTTTCACATATCTGGCTATTTGCGTGGCGACCACAATGCCTATATTGCCCTCCCTCAATTCGGGAAAAGCAACGGTTCCTTTGCTACGATCCGGAAAGTCGTTCATTCCAACTTCCAATTCCCGAATTTCGGCAACCGATAAGCGGAGATCACGGTTCCATTCCATTGCATTCATGCTCAAGTCAAGATGCGCATCAAAAATTAGTGGTTTGTCTGTTTTCATTTTGGTATTTGACCCGAATAACTCGGGAGTTTATTATTGAAATTTTAAAACATTGATAAACAAGCCTGCCTCACCGGACAGACTGGGATTGATTTGATGTAAGGCAAAACAATATTGTTAACATAGAGGAATAATTGTGACTAATGCAATTCAAAAAGCGCTTCAATTTCAACTGATATATTCCCCGGCAGCGACCCCATACCTACGGCACTTCTGACGCCTATTCCGTTTTCTTCACCGAAAATTTCTGCAAACAATTCGCTGCATCCATTGATCACATAGGGGTGCTCCCCAAACTCGGGTGTACAATTGACCATCCCCAGTACCTTAATCACCCGCTTGATTTTATTCAAACTTCCAAGATTGGTTTTCAAGGTAGAAAGAATCGCTAATCCTACCTGTCGAGCAGCTAGTTTTCCTTGCTCCATATCCACTTCACTACCAATTCTTCCTGTCAGCAAGTCATCATCGAGCGTAACAGGACCATGACCAGAAACATAAAGGTAATTTTTATCCTGCAATACAGGCTTATAAACCCCTTTTGGTTTTGGTGCCGGTGGCAATTTAATGTTTAGGTGTTGGAGGTTTGCCTCCGGGCTAAGATGTTCCATTTTTATTTATTTTTTTACTTACTCTGACTAAAAGATTAATGATAGATTAAAAAGAGATTGATCGTAGATTGAAATAACAATCCTTAAGATTTTATATAAAAATATTTAAAATAAAGCAACCCACCAAACCGCAAATTGCAATAATGGTCTCCATCATGCTCCATGAAAGCAGCGTTTGTTTAATGGTAAGATTAAAATATTCTTTGAACAGCCAAAACCCACCGTCATTGACGTGCGAAAAAATCAGGCTACCTGATCCAGTGGCCAATACAAGAAGGACAGGGTTGACAGATACCGTAACATAAACAGGAGCCAGTATTCCTGCAGTCGTTATTGCAGCTACCGTTGCTGAGCCAACGGCAATACGAATTAAGGCAGCAATTCCCCAGCACATCAAAATTGGCGATACGGATACTTCACTAATAGCTATTACCAAATACTCATTTAAACCTCCTTCGATAAAAACTTGCTTCAGCGCTCCCGCTCCACCAATGATCAGCAATATCATGGCAATGCCACTGATTGATTCCTCCATAAGGGTCATCACTTGTTTCATATTCCTGCCTCTTTTTATCCCCAGTAAATACAGCACTATCATCACAGAAATCAACATGGCGACTAAGGGTTTGGAGAGAAATAGGATTATCTGATAAAACAATGAATCGTGTGAAATGACATTATTGAAAATTGTTTCCAGCAAGAGCAATCCTATGGGCAGCAAGGCACAAAATATGCTGGTGGTCAAACCGGGTAAGTCATCACTGTTATCCGGGGTTTCCTGAAATATCTGGAGTGGCTCGGCATTAATTTTTTTGAGGGAGGATGCAAATAGTGGCCCTGCAATGATTATCGTAGGAATCGATATCACAAAACCTACAAGGATCGTTTCTCCCATTGGTGCACCAAATTGTTGAACAAGAGCCACAGGAGCAGGATGGGGAGGCAATAAACCATGTGCAACTGACAAAGAAGCTACCATAGATATGCCAAGATAAATGATGGGCACGTTTGCTCGTCTGGCTACTGAAAATAGGATAGGGATTAATAATACAAATCCAACCGAAAAAAACATTGGGATACCAACAACAAAACCGACCAGCATCATGGCCCATTTGATGTGTTTTTGTCCCACAATGCTAATAATGCGATTTGCGATTTGCCTGGCTGCGCCACTAATTGCTAATAGCCTACCAATTACCGCTCCAAATCCTAATATAATGGCTAAGGAGCCAATTGTGCTTCCAAGGCCTTTTTCAATGGCACTTACGATGGCTACGGAGTCCATTCCCGACATCAATCCAACGCTGATTGAAGAAATCAAGAAAGCCAAAAAAGCATTCACCCGAAGTAAAATCAGGGAAACCAGAATAAACAGGGCGACAACAATTGTGATTAGCATAATTTTAGAAAATTGAACAAAACCAAAACATAATGTATCAAAAATGAATGATAACTGCGAAATAAACCATACCCTTTTGTATAAATCTACAAAAAATAGATGCCCCCTATTGTTACATTTCCGAACAATCGATTGCCCCTTAATGATACATCCCTTCAAGAAGAAAAATCACACCTGACTGATTATCTGCTATTTATATATTGGCATAAGAATTGGAACCTTCGAAATCAATTCTTACGTATAATAGTATATCCTATGAAAAAGCCAATAGCCAAGATGTTATTTATAAGAGCAACTTTATTACTGGTACTATTTCCGTTACTCAGCATTGCGGCAGATCCTAATGATGCTACCTCAAATAAACTCTTCAGCCAGTCTGCGCCCATCGAATTGATTCTGCAAATGGATATGCAAAAAGTACTGAATGATAAGAGTGAGGATCCTGAGTATATCCCGGCATTCCTTATACAGAAACTGGGTGATAACAAAATCCAATCTTTTAATATTACCATCAAAGCAAGAGGAAAAACAAGGAGAATACATAGTATATGTGAGTTTCCTCCCCTTAAAATAAACTTCAAAAAAAAATCCATCGTCAACACCATTTTCGAAGGACAAGACAAAATAAAAATGGTCACCCATTGTCAGGAATCTGAAAGCTTTCAAAATTTTGCGCTTCTAGAATACCTGGCTTACCAGACCTATAACACCATTACGGATTATAGCTATAAAGTCCGTATGGTCAACGTTACCTATAAGGATATAAAGCAAAACTATCCTGATATTGAAAAAACTGGTTTTCTTATTGAGGATGATGATTTATTAGCTGAAAGACTTGGCGGAACGATCAGCGATAAAAAGATTTGGAGCCCGGATAGTTGCATTCAATCTTCTGTAGATATTTTCTCACTTTTTCAGTTCATGATAGGCAATACGGATTGGTGGATCCACACCAGGCATAATGTAGACATTGTAAACCTTAATGGCGATAAATTAATTCCTATACCGTTTGATTTTGATTATGCAGGACTTATCAATACGCCCTATGCAACTCCTTCTTCCAATTTGCCCATTGCAAATGTAAAAGATCGTTTTCTTAAAGGCTCATGTTATTATTTAAAGGGCACGTATTCGTGTAAAACTATGAATTATTACGAGGACGTCATACAGGTTTTCAACATGAAAAAATCAGCCATTATATCCGTATTAGAAGGTGCGGATTATTTGAATAAAAGAGACAAAAAAACCTCTTTGAAATATGTTGCGGAATTTTACGATATTATTAACAACCCAAATAAGTTCTCAAAATATCTGAATGCCTCATGCGACTTTACCAAAAATCCCACTAATCGTGGCTTCGCAAAAAAATAACAGCATTAAAATTAGCCGTTTTGGCAATATTGTCATCCTATAAAGGGATCGTTTGCTTACCCTTATTCACATAATAAATAGGTTTAACCTGTAAAATTGATGAGAAATTAGCGATTCTAGAGGTAAGTAGTTGATTGATAGGAGGTTAGAATTAGGGTTGCAGAAATTGGGTACGCCAAATTTGGGTATTAAAAAAAATAGACAAATGCAAATCAACTACTTGTCAATCAACACTTTGTAAATTCCAATAATTATCTCCCGGATTATCCGGGTTAAATTGCTAAAACATCATTTTTGAACCAGAACTATTTTATCAATTTCTTTTTGATCAACAATAGATAGATTTCTGAAGGCCACTTCTAGCATTTCAAAATAGCTTTCCCTTGCTTGTTTATCAAAGGATGATTCAGTTGCAATGTTAATTTGATGGTTTGGTTGAGTTAATATTTCCATGGAATACTAATTTAAGCTATATAGGTCAGTTTGTGACAACTTAATATATAGACAGTATTTATTTGAAAAGGTTGCCATGCTTTACTTTTATTTAATCATTTTGTACAATAGCTTCCTTGATAATACTATTTTTAACTACAATGGCAAACATTGCACTGCTAAGGAAACGGTTCATAATGAATTAAGGGGCATGCCAGATCTGCCAAATAAGGTAGTATCATTTACACTATCTCAATAGCGTTATGGTTCCTTTGACAGAAAAATCAGTATAACTTATAAGGTAATAATAAACCCCTGAAGGATAGTTTTCTCCATACCAGTGAAAGTCTCTTTCCATCGAGGTGAATACCTCTCGACCATATCTATTGTAAATTGATACTCCTTCAAATTTACACGCGCAATTATTCTTTGGTAGTGAGGGTACAAAATAGGATTCATTAATATCATCTGAATTTGGCGTATACACATTTGGTGGTAAAAAAGAATAGTCGATTTGCTCGTCTTGTACTACAACAATCATTTCAAGGGTATCAGCAAGAGGAACAATGCATTTGTGGTCTTGCAATACGATGATGAAGGAATACGTGGCATTACCAAAATCTTCGCCCAGGTGCAAACAGTTTGTTTCCCAGCCAAAGCTTGAGACCACACTTGCAAGGCCTGATTCGTTGTTAAAATCAATTCCCAAATCATCTAATGCGCGTTCTTCAAATATCCATAAATCAATTAAATCCCCGTCAGGGTCGATCCCCTTTATTTCCAAATCAAGAAAATTTCCAGCATCTACAAAAATGGTATCTTCCAATACTTCTCCATTCACAAATATTTCAGGGGGATTATTGATGGGAGGCAACACATTTAAGGTAAGCGATATGGTATCTGCATTGGGCACCTTACACTTATCATGATCCTCCACGATCAGTAATATTTCAAACACATCATTTTGAAATAAATTAATCTTATCGCAATCAATTTGCCAATCCAATGAGGTGCCAACATTCGATGTGCCACTTTGTGTTTCAAAGACTATCCCGATACTTTCCAGATCAAAGCCTACGCCTATTGCTTCGAGCAATAATTGATCGTCGGGGTCAGCATCCATAGCTCGTATATCAAAATTTAAAAGGTCTTCTATCCGAACAGTCAGTTCTTTATGCTCTGGCTCATTGTCAATCAACACGATGGGTGCATTGTTGTCAGGCAGGTCAATGGTAATATTTAATGTAACGCTATCGCGGTTGTCCAGTCCACATTTATCCACATCCTCAACATAAAATTTTAGCTGAAATTCATTCTTCAATCCAAAGGGGTAGGTCTGGCAATCGGTATTCCAATTTAGATCAAAATCAATTTTACCATTTTCAAAAATCAAGGTATCAATCTCAATTCCATATTGAGCAAGATCAAAATCCACACCCTCTACATAAAGCAATAGGCTGTCAAGATCTTTATCTTCCACATTAAAGGCAATATTAATAATTGATCCCTCCGTAAAAGAAGCGGTAATTTCATCCTGAACCGGTTGAGTAAATGTTGGATTTTGATTTGGGGGAGGCTCGACCAGCACAATAAGCCGCAAGGTATCCATTAAAGGTTGCGGACAGGTATAATCCTGAGCTATGACATCGATAATAAAAGGTTCATTTTGCAAATATGGGCAATCAGGAAGGCATATTTGTACACCTAAGGTATCGTCCGGAAAATTCAAATATCCGATGTCTGCAGATAAAATGCTTTCCAAATTAGCTTCAAAATTAACCGGCAATGCCCGTATGGTAACTGTTTCGTTTCCATCTTTATCCTTAATTTTGAAATCAAAACATTTTGAATCTTCTACGCTCAATCTTATTGTATCCAGTTTGTGCATAAAAACATCGCTTGCCGGAGCCTTGACCTGGATTTCCGGTGGCGTACCCGGGTTTGGGCAATCAATTACAAAAAGTTGGAAGTCGCGCACTACTTCACCAATTTTCTTTCCATCTCTAAATTCTTCGCATTTTACAGAAAAAACAAAAAGTCCCTCTTCAGAGGGGGTAACCGTTAAAAATCCATTTTCATTGACGTTCAGAGTTGGGTTCCCGGGTATTTGATAAGCGCCATTTATTCCAAAAATCCACGTTACATTACGATGGGGTGCCGGAGTTGGCGTGGGCAAGGGGGTGAATTCAGAGCTATTTTTAGGTGTATCCAGGCTGTAAACCAGGGAATCCCCATCAGGGTCAAATCCTCTGAAATCAACATAATAAAACCGATTAACACAGGCATAATCACTCAAAGGAGGAAACAGTTGCGGTGTGGAATTCCTGAATTCGCTATCCTCTTTTCGTATGGGAGGAAACTCCATGTAAAATGTTTGACCCGTTTCTTCAGGCCTGACAATGTTATTGATAATATTATTCCTGCAACAGCGCTCCCACACCATATAATATCCTTCAGGATCTGAGAACAAATTGGGATTTAGCGTTACTTCCGTAGAATAAACTATTCGATTTGTTATTAACCTGGCATTAGTGCATTTCGGGTTGGTGTACGGAACATAGCTCTCTGACTGGATGAACATCAGTATAGATCTGACATATACGTTATCTTTTTTTCTGAAAATAGAGGCATTGATTTCCTGATCTTTAGCTTCAGGATTTCCATTCACCACATCAAAATATTGTATTTGCCGAAAGATATATCGGTCCCCATCTACGTGAATCATCTCAAATTCACCACCAACTATATGTGTGGCAAGAGATAAACTGCCTAGAAACAATTGAAGTACAGATATCAGGAAAATCTTTTTCATTCATTAAAATGGAATGATCCAAATTATAATAAAAAATATCCGCTACCAAACGATATTGTTTAACTTTGTGCGCTTATATGAGAATAAAAAAACAAATATTTGAAAATGTCCTTATCGAGACGGTCGCCGCCGAGGGAAAATGCATCGCACGCATAAATGGACAAGCTGTATTCGTGGGGGGGGGCGCTCCCGGTGATGTGGTTGATCTGAAGATAATAAGGAAGAAAAAAAGCTACCTTGAAGGAAGGGCGATAAAATTCCATACCTATTAAGATCTCAGGACAGAACCGTTTTGCGAGCATTTCGGCCTGTGTGGAGGATGTAAGTGGCAACATTTGCATTATGACCATCAGGTCAGCTCAAAAAGGCAGCAAGTTATTGATAATTTTGACCGGATTGGCAAATTTCAGTACCCTGAAGTCAATGCAATTGTCCGATCAGAACACACACAATTTTACCGAAATAAACTCGAATTTACCTTCAGCTATAAGCGATGGCTCAGTCATGAAGAAGTGAAATCTGAAGTTGTAATTGAACGAAGCGGGCTGGGTTTTCATATTCCCAGACAGTTTGATAAGATTGTAGATATAAAAAAATGTTACTTACAAAAAGAACCTTCCAATGAGATTCGCCTTGCCCT
>JAUUZS010000325.1 GCA_030589835.1 Cyclobacteriaceae bacterium | reverse complement strand
TTTAATGAAAAACTTTGGTTCGAGATCCAGAAGTCCGGTAGCCTTTCCAGGCAGGGAAATCAGGAGTCGCCGGCAGGCAAGAGACTTCTGATAATATTTACTATCTCCCATTAAATTCACCTTTGAGTCCTTCTTATATACCTTTGAAACAAGTGCATTTATGTGGGTTATAATAGATGGTATTAATTCTGCTTAATATAGTATAACAATAGAAATATTTAAAGCACCAATCATTGGGCAGTGATTTTTTTTATGGGACCCTATAAGCGACAATACATTTAATGTCAGTCACTCCATACAATTTATCTAAGATTCGATTTATTTTTTAAGCTCCTTGTTTTCCAGATTAGAGCATACTAAGTGTGAAATAAGATACGAAGCCAAGTTATAATGCATCGCCAAAATTAGGTATTAATGCAATACCGAAATTAGGTATTCTTCTATAGTAAAAATAGGTATTATATTTTTCCTTTGGTTTACCTTTTAAGGCAAAACTATTCAGGTCGGATCAATATTAGTGAATGTATCAGCCTTATAAAATCAAACCTAAAAATTCCCGCTTGCCTCACCATATAAAAAACAGACATATTCCACAGTTTCAGATCAGAATTTTCTCAAGATTGGGCTGCATATCGAGATTTGTATTAAAAAAAATAGAAATTAATTTAGCATTTAGCATAATGAAATCATGAAAAATTTAAAAATTAGACACGAACTCATCGTAAGTTATTCTGCACTTATATTTATTTTTTTAGTAACCATTGGCTATAATATTTATCAATTGTGGCAATTGAGTATTCTACAACACGAAGGAGCAAAACGCGCTACTGATGCGGTACTCATTACCAAAGCCGCTGAGGGAGGGAATAAATTATATTCGGTGTTTGCCGATGCAATTATCAACCGCGATTTGCAAAATAACAAACAAGAATGGTATAGAGTTGAAAAAGAAATACTAGAAGATTTTGATAATATTGAAAATATTGTAGATACCCCGGAAGAGAAAAGGCTGATCAAAGAGTCAAAGGCAATAATGAACAAGTTTCTGGGCTCCTATGATGAACTTCTTATATTAATTGAGCAAGACACTGGTGATATGACGGCAATATCTGAATTAGATGCAACTGTTGATGAATACAAACAAGAAGTCCATATCTTATTGTTACAGATTCAAGCAAGCTTAGAAGCTGAAATGATAGATGCAGATGCGATTTATGATGAGAAGTCAAAAAATATAATCCGGGTTTCGATCATATTAAGCGTGTTGGCGGTTATTATTGCCATAACATTTATTGTCGTGCTTGTTCAGCTTATTGCTGCGCCGCTCTTAAAAGCAATTGAATTTGCCAAGCAGGTTGTTAATGGCGACTTGACGGCCAGCTTGCAAACTGACCAGAAGGATGAGGTAGGTGTATTGACCAATAACCTAAATAAAATGTCGTCTAAACTGAAAGAAATCATGTCTTCAGTAATAGCAGGATCCGACAATATAGCATCAGCAAGTCAGCAAATGAGTGCTACTTCCGAACAATTAAGTCAGGGGGCAAATGAACAAGCGGCATCGGTAGAGGAAGTGTCAAGCACGATGGAAGAAATGTCTGCAAACATTGAACAAAACAATAGCAATGCAGGACAGTCACAAAAAATTTCTATTGCTGCCCAGGAAGGGATCAATGATGTAAATGAGAAGTCACAAAAGGCCGTGGAGGCCAACAGACAGATTTCCGAAAAAATTGATATCATTAATGATATTGCATTCCAGACCAATATTTTGGCACTGAATGCGGTAGTAGAAGCTGCTCGTGCCGGAGAATATGGAAAAGGCTTTGCGGTCGTTGCGGCAGAGGTGCGAAAGCTGGCAGAAAATAGTAAAATAGCTGCTGAAGAAATTGTAAATCTTTCAAAAAATGGACTGGCCCTTACGCAAGAATCAGGAGGCAAATTAATGGAAATTATCCCTGAAGTTGAAAAGTCAACAAATTTGGTTCAGGAAATCGCTGCAGCAAGTAATGAGCAAGCAAACGGCGCAAACCAGGTAAATGGCGCAATGCAGCAATTAAATAGTATGTCTCAGCAAAATGCCACAGCAAGTGAAGAACTTGCCAGCAATGCCGAAGAAATGAACTCCCAGGCCGAACAGCTCAGGACACTCATGAAGTTTTTTAAGATATAAAAGCGGCTGTTTCGAATTGGATTATATGTTTATGGTATGTCACGCACCCTGTGACATACCAAATTTTAGCCTTTCCTAATTCATACTTCATGATAGAAGATGCACGTCCCTTGTGCCTCTGCTAAAACCTACGCAACAAGCGAATGGCCAAGCTTTTTTTATTTTGAAACATAGAAAAATATCTGGCACTTATCCAGCAATTCATACATGTCTTGATGCCAATTCCTGGTCACGATCTTACCAATATCACGCATTTTTAAAGAATGTGATTTTTCCGACAAGGTGTAGATTGAAAAAACCTCCCATTTACTACATGATATTCCGGCTTTGAAGATCCTATTTTGCATTTTCTGATCCAGGGGTAGAAATGGGTGATGATAATGAATAGGTTTTTATACGCAAAAATGTAGGTAAAAATACAAATCAGAATTTAGGTATTAATACGAAGTGAATTAGGGTCTTAATGTTTTTCCTTTGATTTACTTTATAAGGCATATGAATCAGGATATGCCACTTTTCAGCTTTTGTCTGCTTAAAAAGATTCACCACCGCACTATTTTTATGAGAACAAAACAATTATAAAATAGTATGGAAAAAGTAATTAATGAAGACGTAAATTCCTATTTATCGTTCGAGCTTGGGGGTGAAATATTTGCCTCAAATGTTGATCGGGTACTCAATATTCTCGAGATGGAGAGAATCACCAAAGTCCCAAATGCTCCTTCGTATATGAAGGGTGTTATCAATCTTAGGGGTGAAGTACTCCCCGTAATTGATACCAGGGTAAAATTTGGCATGCCGGCAAGTGTAGTGACCGGCAACACCTGCATCCTCGTACTGGAGATAGAAGAAAATGGAAAAGAATTTCAGATTGGCGCCATGGTAGATTCGGTACTCGAAGTAATGGAAGTGGACAATAATAGTTTCAAGCCTGTACCACACATCGGAGACCAAAACAAAGCGGATTTTCTGAAAAGCATGCTGCAGTACAACGAGCAGTTTATTATGCTGATGGATATTGACCGGGTTTTTACTACGGATGAAATTATTTCTTTGCCAGATGTAAATATGGATACAGTTGAATTGGAAGAATTATAATATTCAGATTATGAATCATAAATTATTTTTATTCGCATCGTTGATTTTTTTGACTTCCCAGCTTGTTGCACAGCGTGAGAGTGATAGTAAAAAAACAAAAATAAATCTGGGCGCTGATTTTATGAGCCGTTATGTATGGCGGGGAATAGATTACGGCAGATCGCCCAGTATTCAGCCCTATATGTCAGTGGCTTTAGGGAAGTTCGAAATAGGCGCCTGGGGAGCCTTTACTACCAATGGATTAAATATCCAGGAAACGGACTTGTATGTGACATATTCATTTTATGATGCTTTGTCGTTTACACTTACCGATTATTTTTTTACAAATGATGCCCTGGATGACAATGCCTACTTTTCATTAAATAATGGAGAAACAGGCCACGCATTGGAAGCTTTGCTATCCTATACCTTGCCGGGGAATGTCCCTTTTTCGCTTACCGCAGGAACTATTTTTTATGGCGCTGATAAGGTAAACTATTATGTGGGGAACGACTTGATGAACAACAAATTAAACTACTCTACTTATCTGGAATTGGGGTATTCAGCTTCCATTGCAGGAAAAGAAATAGAAACATTTATGGGTTTAGCAACTAGCAATGGATTGTATGGTGAAGGTTTTGGAATCGTTCACCTTGGAATTTCCTTAAGCGACGAAGTAAAACTTACTGATGAGTTTGCCTTGCCGATCAGTTGTGCCTTGTCATGTAATCCTCAAAAGCAAAATATATTTTTAGTGTTTGGTATATCAATTTAAAAATCAGACGGACATTTTAGCATTTATAGGCTTCAGATTACCAAAAAACTTCGGTAGGTAATTAAGCCGCAAACAGAAACATTTTTAAATGAAATAGCCTTTTAAATCCTTGTTTCTGCAGAGAGAAAACAAAAAATTAATTATAATTCAAATAATTTTATAAGATGAAAAACTTAAAGATATCGACAAAAATAATGATCATATTCCTTATTATAGGAATATCAGGGATTTCAGTATTGGGCGTTCTTTCTTATAATAGCGCAAAATCGGCTTTAGTGACCAAGTCATTTAGCCAGCTACAAACTGTTCGTAACATCAAAAAGGCGCAAATTGAAAGCTACTTTGGTGAAAGAATCGCAGACATCGAATTTTTAGCAGACAATGCCCTGGCGACAACTGCATTAGAGGAACTAATTCAATATCATGATGAAGTTGGCATTCAGGCAAACGCCGATTATAATACAACGCTTTCATCTGAAAACCTCACGAAAAACTATGCCGAAATTCATGACGCATTTCATTTTCAGTTCGATAGCTATATAAAGGGCTATGGTTACTATGACATCTTTTTGATTTGTAAAGAACACGGCCACGTCATGTACTCATGGGCAAAAGAAGCTGATTTTGGCACCAACTTAGGGTCAGGTAAATACAATGGTACTGATTTGAGCATGGTATGGCAAAAAGCGCTGAACAACCAGGGGGTTGTAATGTCGGATATGAGGCCTTATGAAGTTTCAAACGGTGCCCCGGCCATGTTTATGGCCAGGCAAGTGCGAATGGAAAATGAAGTCGTAGGCGTCCTTGCCTTTCAGTTGTCAAACGATCAGATCAATAGCATTATGCAGGAGCGCAGCGGTATGGGCGAAACGGGCGAGAGTTACCTGGTCGGACAAGATAAACGCATGCGTTCCGATTCATTTCTGGATCCTACAGGCCACTCCGTTACAGCGTCTTTAAACGGCACTGTACAGAACAACGGTGTAGATACTGAGGCGGCAAATAATGCCATTAATGGCCAGACAGGAGAAAAAATCGTGTTGGATTACAACGGCAACCCGGTGCTTTCTGCGTTTTCCTCCATAAAATTTGGAAATATTACCTGGTCCATTCTTTCTGAAATTGATGAAGCAGAGGTGATGGGGCCGGTAAATGATATCGCTATGGAAATCCTTGTTATAGGGGTACTGATTAGTATTATCATTGTAATTGTAAGTGTGGTATTTGCTCGATCAATCTCAATTCCACTAAACAAGGGGGTTGAGTTTGCCAATAGCCTGTCTAAAGGGGACTTAAACGTAGAAATTGATATTAATAGCAAAGATGAGATAGGGGATTTAGCATCTGCCCTCACCAATATGAGCACAAAACTTCGGGAGATTGTCGAAAATATTAATGTAGGAGCTAAAAATATTGGAGGGGCTGCCGAGCAAATGAGCTCTACTTCGCAACAGTTGAGTCAGGGGGCCAACGAACAAGCGGCGTCGGTAGAAGAGGTGTCAAGTACCATGGAAGAGATGACCTCAAATATTGAG
>JAUUZS010000250.1 GCA_030589835.1 Cyclobacteriaceae bacterium | reverse complement strand
ATAAGCTATCAAACGATGCAACACTTTCTGTGGATTTATTGAAAGAAAAGCTCGGTCAAATCTCAGGAATTACTTCCAAAAAAATGTTTGGAGGATTCGGCGTTTTTCATGATGGTAAAATGTTTGCACTGGTCAACTCAAAGGGTGAAATGCATTTGAAAACTGACGATTCGATTCGGCCTAAATTTGAAGAGGCTGGAGCTCATCAGCATGGGAAAGTGCCTTATTTCTCCATACCGGAGGCAGTATTTAATGATCTTGATAAACTGGTTCGAGGGGCAGAAGAATCAATTGAAATATCAAAATAGGCTCTAAGTTTAAGTATTATTATAAATTCACATCTAATTTTTTACTTATTAATTCAATACCATGAAATATAGAACACTTGGAAAAACCGGATTTAACATATCGGAAATTTCTTTAGGCACCTGGCAGGTGGGAGGTAAGTGGGGCTCTGGATTTGATCACAAGCTTGCCGACCAAATTTTGAATACAGCGCTGGATGAAGGAATTAATTTTATTGATACCGCAGATGTGTATGAAGATGGGGAAAGTGAAAAAGCTGTTGGTAAAATTATAAAAAAATCAAGCGAACGAATTTATGTTGCTACGAAATGTGGGCGACAAATCAATCCGCATGTCAATGAGGGTTATACGCCGGAAGTACTTCGCGGCTATGTCGAAGATTCGTTGAAGCGCTTGGATTTAGAATGCATAGACCTAATTCAACTTCATTGCCCGCCAATTGAGGTGTATTATCGACCGGAAATATTTGGGGAGTTTGAAAAGTTAAAAGAGGAGGGAAAGATATTGAACCTGGGAGTCAGCGTTGAAAAAGTTGAGGAAGCCATCAAGGCTATCGAATTTGAAAATGTGACTACCGTACAGATCATTTATAATATCTTTAGGCAACGCCCCCATGAGTATTTCTTTGAAAAGGCTAAAGAAAAAAATGTAGGCATTATTGTAAGGGTACCATTGGCAAGTGGGTTGCTTACAGGAAAGTTTACAAAGGATTCTAAATTTGAAGATGGAGATCATAGAAAATTCAATCGGAACGGAGAGTTTTTTGATAAAGGAGAGACCTTCTCGGGGATTCCTTATGATGTGGGCATTGAGGCAATTGAAAAATTGAAATCTCATTTAAACAAAAATGTGAAGTTATCGGATGTAGCTTTGAATTGGATACTAAACCGACGGGAAGTAAGCTGCATCATTCCGGGCGCTTCCAGGGCTGATCAAATAACTTCAAATGTTTATGCTTCATCTTTAGCGGATCTAAATGAAAAAGTAATCGATACGATTGATCAGATTTACGATGAGCACATCAAAGCGTATGTGCATCAAAGGTGGTAATGGCTATATCAAAAGCCTGATATACTTTTGGTTTGTAGATTTATTTTCAATTTGGTTTGTTGAGTCCACTCCGAAAAGTCCCCTTTAGGGGATTTAGGGGTGTTTTGCTTTTCGGAGTGGACTCTTTGTTTAAACATTTAAATAATATGTGTTGTTAGTAGTATTAATGCTTTTCTACCAAGAATAAAATAACTATAATGAAACGCCTCAATTTCCTGCTATTGTCTTTTCTTATTTCAAATCTAGTATTTTCGCAAGCTGCAGAATTTCAGGATAATGTGTTAAAAAATTATCAGGAGTACTGTGCAAATTGTCATGGAGATAAATTTCAGGGAGGGAATGCCCAAAGTCTGGTTGATGGTATTTGGCAATTTGGTGGAAAAAATAGCTATATGTTTCGTAATATAAAATTTGGCATTCAGCATCTGGGGATGCCGTCGTTTGAAGCCTCTCTTTCAGATAAAGAAATAAATAACCTGGTTTCTTTTTTGCACGAAGAAGAAAAAAAAGCAGGAGTTTCAAGACCTCCAATTCCTGAATTCCTGGAAACTCAAGATTACAAAATGCGTGTCGAGGTTTTTGCAGATTCCCTCGATTCGCCTTGGGCGATTGATTTCATAGATAATAATATTGCGCTGATTACAGAGAAACCAGGTAATTTACGTATCGTTCGAAATGGTAATTTGATTGACGCTGCTCTTGAGGGTATTCCTGAAGTTTTATACGAAGGCCAGGGAGGGTTGATGGATGTGGCGGTGGATCCTAATTACCAGGATAATGGATGGATTTACCTGGCTTATAGCCATGCATTAGCGCAGGAGGGAAGTAGTGATAAAAGACAAGCTGCGATGACCAGAATAGTAAGAGGACAAATTATGGGCAATCGCTGGGTAAATCAGCAAACCGTATTTGAAGCACCGCAAGAAACCTATCGCACAACACGCCATCATTATGGAAGTCGTATTGTCTTTGATCCTGATGGATTCTTGTATTTTAGTATTGGTGACCGGGGAGGAAAGGATCATGCACAAGATCTGTCGAAGCCCAATGGAAAAGTTCATCGTGTATTACCTAATGGTGACATCCCCAAGAACAATCCATTTATAAATCAGCCTGATGCCCTGAAGAGTATATATTCTTATGGACACAGAAATCCTCAGGGGCTTGCCGTGCATCCGAAAACCGGCCAGGTTTGGGATACAGAACATGGACCATTCGGTGGTGATGAGCTTAACTTGATTTTGGCTGGAAAGAACTATGGCTGGCCTGTGATTACCTATGGCAGAAATTATAACGGAACAGTCATCACCGACCTGACGGAAAAGGAAGGGATGGAACAGCCGAGTTTATACTGGAAGCCTTCAATAGCCGTGTGTGGTTTGGATTATTATAATGGTGACTTATTCCCGAAATGGCAAAATAAGCTGATGGTAGGAGCTTTGAAGTATGAAGAAGTAAAGTTGCTGCACATCCATGAAAACAGGGTGATTCATGAACAAACCATCGTGAAGAATCTTGGAAGAGTTCGTGATGTGAGTACTGGACCTGACGGCGCTGTTTATGTCGTTCTCAACAATCCGGACAAGGTGATCAGGCTTACTCCGGTTGATAAATAAAAAAGCGATCTGCCTGCCAGGTATTTAGCAGGCATAAGATTTTATAGTCTTGAGTTATACGCGTTTAAGGCTTGTAGCATTGCGCGAATATTTTCGCCTGGCATGCCAGGACTTACGCCACCTCCAAGAGAAAGAATGATGCCTTCTCCCTGACTTTTTTCTAATACATCCATTGTGGCTTTATAAACTTCATCTGAGGTACCTTGAACACCAATCTCAAGGGGATTTACATTTCCCATCAGGCACATGCGATCACCAACAATATTTTTTACTACAGCAATATCAGTTTGCTTGCCCCAATTCAATACATTGAATCCACAATCGGGGAGGTATTTCAAACAATTATTAACATCCGCATCATTGTGATAGATTTTTACCCAGTCTTTTGGAAAAGCATCACAAATTCGTTTTAGATAAGGGTGAGCAAATTGTTGATAATCATCCTCTCCAACAAATCCGACAATATCATCCAGAAGAAGAAATCCTTCTACGGAGTCTCCAATTGCTTTTGCCTGGGCTTTCAACCAATCAATCACCAAATTAGTTGTCAAGTCCAGTAGTTTATGCACTAAATCAGGATTTACCATCAGATCCATCATCAGGTTAGTTGTGCCACGCACAAAACCTGCAGTGCATAAGGGCCCCCTTGCAGTGACAACAGGCATGGTGTATCCATGATCAAAAATGCGTTGCTTTTGCATCTTGATACGATGAAGCGTTAACGCCATAAAGCTATCCTTCTCAACATCATAATTGGAGATTAGATCCAGGTCTTCTAATCTGTGCAGGTTTTCTACTTCACTTGGGGTATTGTTTTCCCAAAACTTAATTTTAGCGCCAAGCGCAGATGGTTCTGCCGCCATTCCATATTCCATCCACCAGGAAGGCACAAAGATAATATCCGGGAACTCCTCATGAATCTTCAGGTTTGACTGAAACCACAACTCAGGATCGAGGTAATAGTCCATATGATCTATGCCCAAATATCCAGGGATCCATGGACTGTCAATTATTAATGCGATAGGTATTTTATCTGGTTTTTCCCAGCGTGCTGCCTTTTTAAACGTTGTCCATTGTTCAGGTCTCATAGTCTTGAATTGTAAAAAATAATTATGCAATAATAGAACATTATACAACTAAAAAAAGTAACGAAATAGCACTTGCTCATTGTATAAAAGTCTTAACGGTTTTGGAATGTCTAATGCTTACTCTTCACAAAAATAGATATATTATTTCACTACATGTTTTTATTGTTGGTTAAATCTGATTGATATCAATTTTTATTCTGTGTGTTCGAACAAAAAGGATGTTTTGTTAGATGGAATGTGAATTTTATTGATATTTGTTGGTGGCATAGTAGCCTATAAGGGATTATTATGAAATAAGTTGACGGGATTGACGAATTTATTTTTTTCTTTGTCAAGGCAAAATTTTCAAGCATAGCCGTAGCTACGGTTTAACATTTTAACGATGAGAAAGGAAAAAAGAAAGAGTCAAAACGGCAAGTTATTTCTTAACAATCCCTAACTACTTTTTTTAATGAAAATCTATACCATTAAGGAAATTGCAAGGATGGCCGATGTTTCGAGTGGAACAGTTGATCGTGTGTTGCATAAGCGGGGTAAAGTATCGCCAGACAAGGAGGAGAGGGTTAAGAAAATTCTCAAAGAAATTGACTACCGGCCAAATCAGGTTGCTCGATCTCTCAAGCTCAATAAAAGGTACAGATTTGTGGTTTTAATGCCCGATGATGAATTGGATGAATACTGGAAGCCCTGTTTCACTGGTATCAATGAGTTGAAAAGTAGTTTTGAAGAAAAAGGAATAACGGTTCACATTTCGAAGTATTCACCAAGCAATCCGGGTGATTTTATCGAGAAAGCGAATGACTCATTGGAATTAAGTCCTGACGGTGTCTTATTGGGGGCTTTGTTTTTAAATGAGAGCAAGCAATACCTGCAAATTCTGGAAGAGAAGAGCATACCATTTAACCTGATAAATACTGCTGTAGAACAAACAAATTACAATACCTTTGTCGGACATAACCTCATCCAAAGCGGAAGAACCGTTGCGCATCTTTTCGACAATATTTTGCATGAAAAAAAGTCCATTTTAATCGTACATCTGGAGGAGGAGTTTGAAAATGCATTTCATATGCAGCAAAAGGAAAAAGGTTTTAGATCATACTTTCAGGATAAGGGAATGACGATGCAAATCCAAACTATAAACCTAAAAACCACAGAGTCAGGAACGGATGTACGTCAATTAAAAGAGAAGCTGCAACATAAAGTGAATGGCATTTTTGTAACTACATCAAAAGCTCATCTGGTAGCTGGTATTGGGATTGATCCAAGAATCCCAATTATTGGGTATGATCTATTATTGAGAAATGTACACCATTTGGAGCGTGGGAAAATTAAATTTTTAATTTTCCAAAATCCAAAATTACAAGCCTATCAGGGATTATCTTTATTAGCTGATCACGTTATGAAATCAATTCCTCATCCAAAGGAAAAGTTTTTGCCAATCGAGATTGTTAGCTCTGAAAATATAGAATCATATCTGGCCTAATTAGAGCCTGAACGGAAACTCTTCAAAATTAGAAATGTTTCTTTTGGCTATATTTTCATTTTTCTCAACTCGCTGATGCTAAGGCATCACCGAATTTCAAAAAAGGAAAATCTCCTGCCTAATGGACAGGCAGGCATCCAAAATAATTCATTTCATAAAATTCGACAGTTTCCGTTCAGACACTAACTATAAACATGATTTCTACAGAATATAGTTTTTAGATAAATCGTGTTTTTTCTAAATGTTATCGAACACACTTAATATGTGTTCGATAACAAAATGATTTTTTATTTTGAATTAGGATCAATTTTTTACATATTTGAATGGCGAACCGGACGATATAAAGAATTGCTGATGAATAAAGATTTTGAAATGAAACCTACACTTATTGTACTGGCGGCCGGCTTGGGCTCCAGATATGGAGGACTAAAACAATTAGATCAGTTTGGCCCATCGGGAGAAACCATCATTGATTATTCCATTTACGATGCCATAAGGGCTGGTTTTAAAAAAGTCGTTTTTATTACACGAAAGAATATTGAAGAAGAATTCAAGGAATTTTTTATCGGAAAATTCGGAAACCTTATTGAGGTTGACTACGCATTGCAGGAGATCGATATTGTGCCGGATGGAATCGAGGTTCCGGCTGAGCGCGTGAAACCCTGGGGAACAGGGCATGCTGTTTTAATGGCCTCGGAAAAAGTCAATGATCCTTTTGCAGTAATTAATGCAGATGATTTCTATGGAGCACAATCCTTTAAGCTATTGTATGATCAATTGATTGCCAGCGAAAATTCAATATTGGGCGCTTGTCTTATCGGCTATAAATTGAAGAACACCTTGTCTGATCACGGATATGTATCCAGGGGAATTTGTGAAATTTCACAAGAGGGGAATTTAAGTAAAATAACCGAACGAACACACATTTATAAAAAACCGGGGAATCAAATATCCTTTGTTGAAAATGAAAAAGAGATTCTACTTAGTGGTGACGAATTGGTATCCATGAACCTTCTTGGATTT